>NZ_JBHWHH010000010.1:0-74456 GCF_042732555.1 Nocardia sp. NPDC059764 | reverse complement strand
GTTGGCGTGACCTCGCTGGTCATTCGGCTGATTCGTGGTCAATGGTGAATCCTTCGATCCGTTGTGCCGCCGCTGCTGTGGAGAAACTACTGCTTCGCCGAACCGCTGGTGTCATCTTCGGCAACCTGGTCGGGCTCATCCGCGTTCCTAGCGATCGCGAGCAAAGTATCGCCCTCACCCAGGTTCATCAACCGGACGCCCTTGGTTTGACGACCCGCTTTACGAACCTGGTGCGCCAGTGTGCGAATGACACCGCCGCCGGAGGTGATCGCGTACAGCTCGTCGTCGTCATTGACAATGAGCGCACCGACCAGACTGCCACGCTTCTCGTCGTACTGAATCGTCAGCACACCCTTGCCGCCACGACCCTGCGCGGTGTACTCGTCGATGGCCGTGCGCTTGGAGTACCCGCCCGCCGTCGCGACAAGCAGATAGATGCCCTCCGCGTCACGAACCACGTTGAGCGACAACAGTTCGTCGTCGGCGTTGAAGCGCATGCCCTGCACGCCGGAGGTGGCGCGGCCCATCGGGCGCAGCACCTCGTCATTGGCGTTGAAGCGGATCGACTGACCGTGCGCGGAGACGAGCAGCAGGTCGTCGTCGGCCGAACACAGTGCCGCGCCGACCAATTCGTCCTCGTCGCGCAGATTGACCGCCACGATGCCGCCGGTCCGGTTCGAGTCGAAGTCGGTCAGCTTGGACTTCTTGACCAGGCCCTTGCGGGTGGCCAGCACCAGGTACGGCGCGTCCTCGTACGACTTCAGCTGGATGACCTGGGCGATCTTCTCGTCCGGCTGGAAGGCCAGCAGGTTCGCCACGTGCTGGCCGCGCGCGGTGCGGTTGGCCTCGGGCAGCTCGTACGCCTTGGCCCGGTACACCCGGCCCTTGTTGGTGAAGAACAGCAGCCAGTCGTGGGTCGAGGTGACGAAGAAGTGCTTGACGATGTCGTCCTGCTTGAGACCCGCGCCCTGCACGCCCTTGCCGCCGCGCTTCTGCGAACGGTAGAGGTCGGTCTTGGTGCGCTTGGCGTAGCCGGTCTCGGTGATCGTCACGACCACGTCCTCGCGGGCGATCAGATCCTCGTCCTGCACGTCGCCGTCGGCCGCGATGATCTTGGTGCGCCGGTCGTCGCCGTACTTCTCGACGATCTCCGCCAATTCGTCACGGACGATGGCGCGCTGCCGCTCCGGCTTGGCCAGAATGTCGTTCAAATCGGCGATCTCGGCCTCGATCTTGGCCAACTCGTCGAGGATCTTCTGCCGCTCCAGAGCCGACAGGCGGCGCAGCTGCATGTCGAGGATGGCGGTCGCCTGGATCTCGTCGATCTCCAGCAACTGCATCAGGCCGGTGCGAGCGGTCTCGGTGTCGGCCGAACGACGGATCAAGGCGATCACCGCGTCCAGCTGATCGAGCGCCTTCACCAGACCGCGCAGGATGTGAGCCCGCTCCTCCGCCTTGCGCAGCAGGTAGCGGGTGCGCCGGACGATGACTTCCAACTGGTGATTCACATACAGCCGGATCATCTGATCCAGACGCAGCGTGCGCGGCACCTTGTCGACGATCGACAGCATGTTGCAGCCGAAGGAGGTCTGCAGCTGGGTGTGCTTGTAGAGGTTGTTCAGCACCACCTTGGCGATGGCGTCGCGCTTCACGGTCACCACGATGCGCATGCCGACACGGTCGGAGGACTCGTCGTGGATGTCGGAGACACCCGCGATCTTGCCGTCCTTCACCTGTTCCGCGATGGCATTGATGAAGTTGTCGGTGTTGACCTGGTACGGCAGCTCGGTGATGACGATCGTGGTGCGACCGCGGCTGTCCTCCTCGATCTCCACGACGCCGCGCATGCGGACCGAACCGCGTCCGGTGGTGTAGGCGTCGTGAATGCCCTGGGTACCCACGATCAGGCCCGCGGTCGGGAAGTCCGGACCCTTCACCCGCTCGATGCACGCGGCGAGAGTGGCCTCCTCGTCGGCGTCGTGATTATCCAGCGCCCAATAGATGGCCTCGGCCAACTCGTTCAGGTTGTGCGGCGGGATATTCGTCGCCATACCGACGGCGATACCGTTGGAACCGTTCATGAGCAGGGCGGGCACCCGGCTCGGCAGGACGGTCGGTTCCTGGGTCTTACCGTCGTAGTTCGGGGTGAAATCGACCGTCTCGTGGTCGATCTCGCGCAGCATCTCCATCGCCAGCGGCGTCAGCCGGCACTCGGTGTAACGCATGGCGGCCGCGCCGTCATTACCGCGGGAACCGAAGTTGCCCTGACCGTCGACCAGCGGATACCGCAGCGCCCACGGCTGCGCCATACGCACCAGGGTGTCGTAGATGGCCGTGTCACCGTGCGGGTGATAGTTACCCATGGTGTCGGCGACCGGGCGCGCGGACTTCACATAGCCGCGGTCGGGCCGATACCCGTTGTCGTACATCGCGTACAGGATGCGCCGGTGCACCGGCTTCATACCGTCGCGCACCTCCGGCAGCGCACGGCCCACGATCACGCTCATGGCGTAGTCGATGTAGGAGTTCTGCATCTCCTGCTGGATGTCGACCGGCTCGATGCGGTCGCCACCCGAAGGCGGAAGCGAAGTCTCAGTCATGAATTGGTCTCCGTCAGAAGTTGTGGGTGGTCCTCGCGGCGCGCAGGCAGCGACCCGGAAGGGCCGCTGCCGTCGCGAATTACACGTCGAGGAACCGGACGTCCTTGGCGTTCCGAGTGATGAAGCTGCGGCGAGCCTCCACGTCCTCACCCATCAGGATGGAGAACAGCTCATCGGCCGCGGCGGCGTCATCGAGGGTGACCAGGCGCAGGACCCGCACGCTCGGATCCATGGTGGTCTCCCACAGCTCCTTCGGGTTCATCTCACCGAGACCCTTGTAGCGCTGGATGCCGTCGTCCTTGTTGATCTTCTTGCCGGCCGCCAGGCCACGCTCCAGCAGCCCGTCGCGCTCGCGGTCGGAGTAGGCGAACTCCGGCTCCGAGCGCTGCCACTTCAGCTTGTACAGCGGCGGCATGGCCAGGTACACGTGACCGTGCTCCACCAGCGGGCGCATGAAGCGGAACAGCAGGGTGAGCAGCAGGGTCGAGATGTGCTGGCCGTCCACGTCGGCGTCGGCCATCAGCACGATCTTGTGATAGCGCAGCTTGGCGATATCGAACTCGTCGTGGATACCGGTGCCGAACGCGGTGATGATGGACTGCACTTCGGTGTTCTTCAGCACGCGGTCGATGCGCGCCTTCTCGACATTGATGATCTTGCCGCGCAGCGGCAGGATCGCCTGGTACATCGAGTCACGACCCGACTTGGCCGAGCCGCCGGCGGAGTCACCCTCCACGATGTAGATCTCGGACTTGCTCGGATCCTTGGAACGGCAGTCGGCCAGCTTGCCCGGCAGGCCGCCCAGATCGGTGGCGGACTTGCGCCGCACCAGCTCTCGCGCCTTACGGGCGGCGACGCGGGCCTGCGCCGACGAAACCGCCTTCTGCACAATCGTCTTCGCGTCGGCCGGGTTCGCCTCGAACCAGTGCGAGATGTGCTCGTTGCAGGTGCGCTGGACGAAGGACTTCACCTCGGTGTTGCCGAGCTTGGTCTTGGTCTGGCCCTCGAACTGCGGATCGGCGATCTTGACGCTCACGATGGCGGCGAGACCCTCACGGATGTCGTCACCGGTGAGGTTGCCTTCC
Organism: Nocardia sp. NPDC059764; assembly: GCF_042732555.1. Classification (NCBI taxonomy): domain Bacteria; kingdom Bacillati; phylum Actinomycetota; class Actinomycetes; order Mycobacteriales; family Nocardiaceae; genus Nocardia; species Nocardia sp. NPDC059764. Next base: position 70,771 of record NZ_JBHWHH010000010.1, on the reverse strand, counting down.
TTCTCCTTGAGCAGCTTCTTATCCTTCGCGTACTTGTTCACCACCGTGGTGAGCGCCGCGCGGAAGCCCTCCTCGTGGGTACCGCCCTCATGGGTGTTGATGGTGTTGGCGAAGGTGTGGACGGACTCGGAGTAACCCGAGTTCCACTGCATCGCGACCTCGACCTCGTGGCCGGTGCCCTTACCGGTGAACGCCACGATCGAGTTGTGGATCGGCGTCTTGGTCCGGTTGATGTGCTTGACGTAGTCCTCGAGCCCGCCCGGGTAGTGGTAGGTGCGGGTCTTCACCTTGGGCTCGGCGACCGGCGTGTTCTCGTCGAGATGCTTGGGCGCCTCGGCGGTTTCGCTGACGACCTCGTCGACGATGTCGTCCTCGGCCACCCGCTGATCGGTCAGCGTGATGGTCAGGCCCTTGTTCAGGAACGCCATCTCCTGCAGGCGGCGCGCGACCGTCTCGAAGCTGAAGGTGGTGGTCTCGAAGATGTTCGGGTCCGGCCAGAAGCGGATGGTGGTACCGGTGCGCTTGGTCGGGGCGCCCTGCACCAGCTTGCCGGGCTTGGAGTCCTTGTACTCCTGCGTCCAGTGGTAGCCGTCGGTGTCCACGTCGGCCTGTAGCCGGGTGGACAGCGCGTTCACCACCGAGATGCCGACGCCGTGCAGACCACCCGACACCGCATACGATTCGCCGTCGAACTTGCCACCGGCGTGCAGCTGGGTCATGACCACCTCGATGGTGGGCACACCCTGCGCGTGCATCGCGACCGGAATACCGCGGCCGTCGTCGACGACCTCGACCGCGCCGTCGGCCAGCAGGGTGACATCGACCCGCGAGGCGTACCCGGCCATCGCCTCGTCGACCGAGTTGTCGACGACCTCCCAGATCAGGTGGTGCAGGCCGCGCTCACCGGTGGAACCGATGTACATACCGGGGCGCTTGCGAACCGCCTCGAGGCCCTCGAGGACGGTGATGGAGTCGGCACCGTACGACGTCGGCTTGCCTGACTTGGGCTGGGTCGAGCCGTCTGCGTTGGAGTCCATGGCAGCCACTGGTCGGTAGCTCTCCTTACTTGCTGATCCTCCCGGCACAGTGCGGTCGCACGCGTGAGGCCCACAGACACTGTCTGCCCGAGCTCCGGAACACTGTCTGCTCGAGAGTTACGGGGGCCCACGCGCGGGCGCTACGGAACGCGCCGGGAGGTATCGCCGCTAGTTACTCCCCCATCCTACTGGTACGACCGACAGAGAACCCACCTATGACACCCCTGAGTGGGCCGTACGGTCATGAAATCGACCAGCGATATGACCCGTTATGGGTCCGGGCGGTTCCGGGAGCCTCAGCGGTCGATGCGCCAGGGGACACGCGGGCGTTTGCGCGAGGGTTCGTCGTGATCTCCGAACGTTCCACGTGAAACCAGCGCGTGGACGCCGGGATTCGCGGCCCGAACCCCGGTGACAGCGGCCTACCCGTAGGTGTCGCGCGGACCGCGGCCCTTGATGTGCCGCTCGCCCTTGCGCCAACTCGGCGCGGTCGGGCCATTGATCTTGAGCTGCTTGACCACGCCGTTCCCGACCGCGGCCGCGATCTTCGCCAGGATCTGGGACTGGAACATGCGCAGCTGGGTCGCCCACGCCGTGGACTCGGCCTGAATGCTCAACACGCCGTTCTCCAGCGAGATCGGCTGGGCATGGGAGGCGATGTCCTCCCCCACCACGGCCGCCCAGCGGCCGAACACCGTGCCCTCGGCGACCTTGGCCGACCAGCCGCGCCCCTTCGCCAACTGCATCGCCAGCGCGGCGAACGCCTGCGGATCCCGATCGTCGGGGCCCGCGCCCGACCAGCTTCTGCGGCCCCCCCGCAGGGCCCGGATACCACCCTTGCGCGGCGCGGCCGGCGAAGCCCGCCCCTGCCCCACCGACTTCCCGGCAGCGCGGGCCGCGGCCCGGGCCTCCTCGAGCGCGCGCCGAGCCAGATCGACTCCGCGCAACTCCGGTTCGACGCCCGGTCCGGTCGCACCCGCGCGCGGGGTGTGGTCGTCGGTTTCCGGCGACTCGGCCATCCACAACTCCTTCCACACCTGGGAATCCGGATGATCACCCTCGGTTCGTCACGTGATTCTGCCGCATGCCACCGACGACTCGGCGATTCCCGCCGCCGACGCACGCGGACAACCTCACTCCGCGATCCGGGAGGCTCGCCGATCCGCCTCCCCGGTCGTCTCCACGCGCCGCGGCGCGGCATCGAGTTCGGGCGGAACATCCTCCGGCACCGCCGCGGTGATCAACACCTGCTCCGCGCCCGCGGCCACCCGCGCCAGCGCGCTGCGACGGCGACGATCCAGTTCGGCGAAGACGTCATCGAGGATCAGCACCGGATCGGTTCCCGCGGACCGCAACAATTCGAACGCCCCGAGCCGCAAAGCCAGTGCGAAGGACCAGGACTCACCGTGACTGGCGAAACCCTTGGCCGGCGCGGACCCCAGCATCAGATCCAGCTCGTCACGGTGCGGACCGACCAGGCACACCCCGCGCTCCAGCTCCTTGGAACGCGCGGCGGCCAACTCCCGCAACAGGATCGCCTCGAGCACCTCCTCGTCATCGTCCTGTGGAGAACGCGCGGAATCCAGGAACTCCGGCGGCAGACTCGCACTGCGATAGCCGATCGACGCGGGCCGGGACTCGGGCGCGATATCTGAATAAGCCTGTGCAAGATGTGGATAAAGGTCGTGGACAAGTCGCAGCCGATGCGCGAGCAGCACCGCGCCGTGCGCCGCCAGATGCCCGTCCCACACGTCGAGGGTGCTCATCTCCGCGCCCCGCGCCCCCGAACGGGCATTGCGCCCAGCCGTTTTCAACAGGGCCGACCGCTGCCGCAGCACCTTCTCGTAATCCGCGCGCACCCCGGCCAGGCGCGGCAGCCGGGCCGTGGCCAGCTCGTCCAGGAACCGCCGCCGCTCCCCCGGATCCCCGCGCACCAGCGACAGATCCTCGGGAGCGAACAACACCGTCTGCAGAATCCCCAGGATCTCCCGCGGCCGCCGCACCGGGGAGCGATTGATCTGGGCACGATTGGCCGCGCCCAGATTCAGCTCGATGTCCACCCGCAGCTCGCGGCCGGTGTTCACCACCGTCGCGCCGATCCGGGCCTTCTGCGCGCCGATCCGGATGAGCGGAGCATCGGCCGACACCCGATGTGAGCCGAGTGTGGACAAATATCCGATGGCCTCGATCAGGTTGGTCTTGCCGTTCCCGTTGGACCCCAGGAAAACCGTTCCACCGGGCGAAAGTTCGAGTTCGGCGGCCTCCCAGGACCGGAAATCGCGCAGTGACAGCGCACGCACGTACATCCGGTCAGTCCACCGTCCCCGCGTTTTTCACAGGTTTGTCAACACTGTGCACAGGTGTGTCGTTCGCTCCGAAGCGATGGGTCGCCAAACCTGCTCAGCCCGGCAGCCGCACCGGCATCAACAGGTAGATGTAGCTTCCGGCCAGCGCCGCGAAGGCGCCCGACTCCAGCTGCGCGGGCTCCTCCTCCGGCGCGGGCAGGAACACCGCCGGGCGGCTGGGCGTGGTGAAGCCGAAGGTCACCCGGTCCGAATGCGCGGCGGAGAGGCCGTCGAGCAGGTAGCCGGGGTTGAAGGCGATGGTCAGCGGCTCACCGCGGAAATCGGCGACCAGCCATTCCTCGGCGCGACCCGCGTCGTCGCCACCGGCGGAGAGCAGCAGGCCCTCCTCGGAGAACTCCAGCCGCACCTGGGCGCCGCGCTCGGCCACCAGGGCCACACGCTTGATGGCCTCGGTCAGCGCGCTCACCGCGATGGTCGCGAGCGAGGTGTGCTCCTTGGGGAGCAACTGGCGGAACTTGGGGAATTCCGCGTCGAGCAGGCGCGTGGTGGTGCGGCGGCCGCCGTTCACGATGCCCAGCAGGCCGTCGGTGCCGGTGCCGAACGCCAGCTGCACCGGCTGATCGGAGGCGCCGAGGGTCTTCGCGGACTCGGACAGGGTGCGAGCCGGGACCAGGACCGCGGTCTCCACATCCGCACGGCCCGGCTGCCACTCCAGTTCGCGCACAGCGAGCCGGAAACGGTCGGTGGCGGCCAGGACCACCTTCGGGCCCTCGATCTCCACACGGATGCCGGTGAGCATGGGGAGGGTGTCGTCACGGCCGGCGGCCACGGCCACCTGGGAGACGGCCTCGGAGAACAGATCCACGGCGAGCTCACCGGTCTGCGGCGGGAGCTCGGGAAGCTGGGGATAGTCCTCGACGGGCATGGTCGGCAGCGAGAACTTGGCACTGCCACAGGCGATCAGCACGCGGGTGCCGTCCACCGACACGTCCACCGGCTTGTTCGACAGCGCCTTGGTGATATCGGCCAGCAGGCGGCCCGACACCAGCACCTGGCCCGGACCGGCGACCTCGGCGGCCACCCGCATCTGCGCGGAGACCTCGTAATCGAAACCGGAGACCGTCAGGCCGTCCTCGTCAGCCACGAGGAGTACGCCACCGAGCACGGGCACCGGAGGCCGCGACGGCAGGCTGCGGGCCACCCAGGCTACGGATTCGGCGAAGTCCTCGCGGGCGACCCGAAACTTCATGCTTGCAAGCTCCATCGCCCGGTCTGTCCTCTCCACTGGGGGTCGTTCGGATCTCGAAACGGTAATCGGCAGTCTTGCACACGGGGCCGACACCAAACCGTACCTGCGCGAGACCGACCCGCCTACGCCGACCCACCGAGGCTTTGGCCCGACCCCATCGAGCCTTCCGCTGCGGACCGGTCCCCTCCCTTCTCCTCCTTGCCTCCCGATCGGGTGTGGAGGAGCTGCCCATCGCACCGTGCCCTCCCAACCCGAGTTTCCACACACCCTGTTTTAGAAGAACCTTCTCTAGATGAAGAACTGAAGTAGTAGTAGGTCCTGTTAGTTCTGTGGACTTCGCCTGTTTCCGCAGGTCCGACCGGGCGGCGGCGTGGGGATGTCGTTGGGGTGGCTCGAGGATGAACAGCCGGTGCTTGTGGAGTCACCCGGGAACTCCCCAGCCATCCTCGAGTGATCCTCGAGTTGCTCCCCCGAATCGGGCCGGGATACCCACATGAGGATGGAACCGGGGACTACCCCGTGGATTCCTCGAGGACCTGACAGGGACTCCTCGAGGAATCCACAAGCCGAAAACCCCATCCGCGCAGCTCAGCCCTCGAGGATGAATTCACCTGTGGGATCTGTGGATCGACACCTGTGCACCACTGTGAGTGGCGACCTGTGCGCAACCCCGTGGACAACAGTGGGATTCCTCGAGGACTCCACACCCTTTCCTCGAGGACTCCTCGAGGAATCCACAACCCCGGAAAGCAAAGAACCCCACGTCAGAAGACGTGGGGTCCTGTGGACTGTGGATCAGCGCGAACGCTGTTTAATTCGGGCTGTGAGTTCTTGAACCTGGTCGTACACACGGCGCCGCTCGGTCATCTCCTTGCGCACTTTCTTCTCCGCGTACATGACCGTGGTGTGGTCGCGACCGAAGGCCTGGCCGATCTTCGGCAGGGACAGGTCGGTGAGTTCACGGCACAGGTACATGGCGATCTGCCGGGCCTGCGCCAGCGGCCGCGCCTTACCCGGACCGGTGAGCTCTTCGAGCGTGGTGTTGAAGTACTCCGCGGTCACGGCCATGATCGTGGCCGCCGTGATCTCCAGCGTCGCGGTGTCGGGCATCAGATCCCGCAGCACCACCTCGGCCAGTGACAGATCCAGCGGCTGTCCGTTCAGCGACGCGAACGCGGTGACACGGATCAGCGCGCCCTCCAGCTCCCGGATATTGCGCTCCACTCGGCTGGCGATCAGTTCGAGCACGTCGTGCGGAACGTCCAGGCGGTCCATGCGCGCCTTCTTGCGCAGGATCGCGATGCGGGTTTCCAGCTCCGGCGGCTGCACATCGGTGATCAGGCCCCACTCGAACCGCGTCCGCAGCCGCTCCTCCAGGGTCGCCAACTGCTTCGGCGGCCGGTCGGAGGACACCACGATCTGCTTGTTCGCGTTGTGCAGGGTGTTGAAGGTGTGGAAGAACTCCTCCTGGATGCCTTCCTTGCCCTCGATGAACTGGATGTCGTCCACCAGCAGGATGTCGGTCTCCCGGTAGCGGCGCTTGAACGCCACCTTCCGGTCGTCACGCAGCGAGTTGATGAAGTCGTTCGTGAATTCCTCGGTGGACACGTACTTCACCCGCATGCCCGGGAACAGCCGCTGCGCGTAGTGCCCCGCCGCATGCAACAGGTGCGTCTTGCCCAAACCCGAAGCGCCCCAAACGAACAGCGGGTTGTAGGCGCGCGCCGGCGCCTCCGCGATGGCCACCGCCGCGGCGTGCGCGAAGCGGTTGGACGCGCCGATGACGAAGGTGTCGAAGGTGTACTTCGCGTTCAGGCTGGCCGAGGACGGCGCGGGCGCCGGCTCTCGCTCGGGCGGCCGGTTGAAGTAGGTCGGCCACGAATTGCGGACATTGACCACCGGCTCGTCGTCGCGCGGCTCGTCCACGGGACGGCGCGCGGGCGGCTCCTCGGAGTAGCGCGGCGCGGGCTCCTCGTAGCGGACCGCCGGTTCGTCGGCATAGCGCTGCGGGGCGGGTTCGTCGGCATAGCGCTGCTGCGCGGGTTCGTCGGCATAGCGCTGCTGCGCGGGTTCGTCGGCATAGCGCTGCTGCGCGGGTTCGTCGGAATACCGTTGCTGCGCGGGCTCGTCCGCGTAGCGCTGCGGGGAAGGCTCGTCGGCGTAACGCTGGGGCGCGGGTTCATCCGCGTAGCGCTGCGGCGCGGACTCCTCGGTGTACCGCTGGGGCGCGGGCTCCTCGGTGTACCGCAGCGGTGCGGACCGGACCGGTTCGTCCTCGGGGTCCGAGGAGAACAGCGACTCCTGTCCCGGCGGCATGGGCGCGCCGCGATGGTTGTCCCGCCGCCGGTCCGGCCGCTGACCCAGGGGCGCGCCGGCCGGTTCACCACCCGGCAACGGCCGCTCGGGCGCGGCCGGACGGTCGGCGGTGACGGGCGGCAACTCCTCCGCCATCGGCGGCTGCCCGTATTCCACAGGTGGATAAGCCTCGCGCTCGTCGTACTCGCCCGGGTAGTCCTGGGGAGGTAGGTAGCGCGGCGCGTACTCCGGCTGGGACTGGTACGAGGGCTGTGGACGCTCGGCCATCGGCGGCTCGGGCGCGTACGCCGGGGGCGTCGGTTCGGGCTCGCGGGGGCGCTCCGGGCGGGAGGTCATGCGGGCGTGCCGGGGTGCGTTCGCGGACCGTCCGGCGGGCGGATTCTGCTGCGCGCGGATGCGCACGCCCAGGCCCTCGACCTGAAGTCCGCGGCGGGCGAGCGAGCGCAGGATGAGTTCCCGCAAGTCGCGTTCGACCGTCACCTGCGCCATCGTGCCGGGCACCGAGAGCAGGGCGAACCCCTGCGCGAAGGTGATCGGTTCGATAGTGTTCAGCCACGCCTTGTGAGCCTTGCTGACCGGCTGGATCTCCCCATCCGCGGAGCCACTCGCCAATTCGGCGATCACCTCCGGCCAGACAGCCGTCAGCACATTCTGCTCGTCGTCCACGAACGCAGTCCTCCCCGGATGTAGGTCGATAGGAGCAGACGGTTGCGCTGCTCGGCTCCCCCAGTCACCGGGCGTCGGCGGGTACCGTCGGCCCTACGAATATGCCACTCCAGGGGTATTTCCACACAATTATCCACAGATGTGGACAACCTGGGGATACACGTGTCCGCGTGTCTGATTCCTCGGATCCGGCGCGTACCTGCGGCTTCACAGCTACCAGCTGGCAATACCGCTCGCGGGGCGGAGGACGAGGCCATCCGCGGTCACCGGAAGGGACTGGGAAGGACCGTACACGACACCGGCGTTCCGACACGAACCCTCACCGAACGCCACGCGGAACGATCGATCCAGTCCCGCGAAATCGGGCCTCGACCCCCGAGTTTGACCCTCGTCCAGGGGGTAAGTACCCTTCTACAGTCACCCTATGGTGCGGTGGCGGCTGTCTGCTGCCCGTGCCGACAAGGGTATTGCGCCGAGGGACTCCCGTCCGTCGAGAGCACCGTTTCACCGAACAGCTTCGGGCGTCACCGGACGTCCACCACCTAGAGGAGTGTTGACCGTGGCCAAGGGCAAGCGGACGTTCCAGCCGAACAACCGTCGTCGGGCGCGCGTCCACGGCTTCCGTCTCCGGATGCGGACCCGTGCGGGTCGCGCCATCGTGTCGGCTCGTCGTGGCAAGGGCCGCGCCAAGCTGACCGCCTGATTCGGTAACCCCGGATGCGGCGTCGTATGAGCGACTCGCCGTCCGGTCTCCGGTCCCCCATCCGCCCGCACTCCGCTGGACGCTCAGGTGCTGCCTGAGCCCTACCGGCTGCACCGGCGCACCGACTTTTCCCGGACGGTGCGCCAGGGCCGGCGGATCGGGAGACGGGACCTCGTTGTGCATGTACTGCTACACGACGATCAAGCCAGCGGATCGACCCCGGACATCCAGGTGGGCGGTCCGCGTTTCGGCTTGATTGTCAGCAAGGCGGTGGGTCCGGCGGTGGTACGCCACCGGGTGGCCCGCCGCCTGCGTCATATCTGCGCAAGCCTGACGGCCGAATTGCCCGGCGGCGCAGATGTTGTCATTCGCGCCCTGCCTGGTGCCGCCGACGCGCCTTCGGAAGAACTGCTGCGCCAATTGCACAGTGGGCTGCGCAAGCTCGGCTCATTCTCATGAACGCCTTGCGCGCGGCTGCCCGGTTCCCGGCCAAAGCTCTGATATTCCTCATCGAGCTGTATCGGACCTACATCTCCCCCACCCGCATGCCGGTGTGCCGCTTCACTCCCACGTGCAGTGAGTACGCGGTGACGGCGTTGCGCACCCGCGGACTGTTCGTCGGACTCGGACTGGCAGCCGTCCGTTTGGCGAAATGTGCGCCCTGGCACCCTGGTGGGTGGGACCCCGTGCCGGAGCGCAAGCACCGGCACGCGGCATCAGCTTCAGAACGATCATCGCCTGCGGTGACCGGCCACACGAACGACGGGAGTGCATAGCGCCGTGCTCGACTTCATCTATTACCCGGTGTCGGCCATTCTGTGGTTCTGGCACCAGGCATTCGGGTATGTGCTGGGCAAGAACAGCGGATTCGCCTGGGCCCTGGCCGTGGTGTTCCTGGTGTTCACGTTGCGGCTGGTGCTCTACAAGCCGTTCGTGAAGCAGGTCCGCACCACCCGGCAGATGCAGGAGCTGCAGCCCCAGATCAAGGAGCTGCAGAAGAAGTACAAGAACGACCGTCAGCAGATGACGGTCGAGATGCAGAAGCTGCAGAAGGAACACGGCTTCAACCCGCTCATGGGCTGTCTGCCGGTGCTGCTGCAGGTTCCGGTGTTCCTGGGTCTGTTCCACGTGCTGCGGTCGTTCAACCGCACCGGCACCGGGATCGGGCAGCTGGGCATGTCGCCCTACGACAACGCCCACACCCCGAACTACATCTTCTCCGCGGGTGACGTCCAGTCCTTCCTGACCGCACGGCTCTTCGGCGCTCCCCTCTCGGCGTACATCACCGAGCCGGCGAAGGTGCTGGAGTCCTTCGCCGATTACGGCGGCGTGCCGACCAAGCTGGCCATCGCGCTGGTCTCTATTCCGCTCATGGTGATCGCCGGTGTCGCGACCCACATGAACGCCCGCGCCTCGGTGGCCCGGCAGTCGGCGGAGGCCGCGGCCAACCCGCAGGCCGCCATGATGAACAAGCTGGCGCTGTACGTGTTCCCGCTCGGCGTGCTCGTCGGTGGTCCGTTCCTGCCCGTCGCCATCCTGATCTACTGGGTCTCCAACAACATCTGGACCTACGGTCAGCAGCACCTCGTTTTCGGCAAGATCGAAAAAGAGGAAGAGGAGAAGAAGCAGGCCGCTCTCGAGCGCCGCGCCCAGAACGCCCCGAAGCCGGGCGCGAAGCCGGTCGACGTCCGCAAGAAGCAGTCGAGCACCAAGATCGAGGACGCCGTCACCGACGCCGCCGGCGACGAGTCGCAGAATGGTGTGAACCCCGCGCCCGCCAAGCCGGCCGCCGGCGCCAAGCCCACCACCGGAAAGAAGCGGTCGGGCAACCGTGGTCGCGCCAACCAGAAGCGGCGTCGCTGAGACTTGCAACTCCAGATGAAGGAAACAACCATGACTGTTGAAACCGACGGAGGGGATCCCACTGTGACGTCAGCGACGGCCGCACCGGGCGCCGCGAGCGACTCCGAGGAAGCGCTCATCGAAGAGGGCGAGATCGCCGGCGACTACCTCGAGCAGTTGCTGGATGTCCTCGACTTCGACGGCGATATCGACCTCGATGTCGAGGGCGACCGCGCCATCGTGAGCATCGACGGCGGCAAGGATCTGGCGAAGCTGGTGGGCCGCCGCGGTGAGGTGCTGGACGCGCTCCAGGAGCTGACCCGGCTGGCCGTGCAGCAGGCGACCGGCATCCGCAGCCGGCTCATGCTGGATGTGGCGGGCTGGCGGGCCGCGCGTCGTTCGGAGCTGAGCGCGCTCGGCACCGAGGCCGGCAAGCGCGTGCTGGAATCCGGCGAGCGCGAGGCGCTGTCCCCCATGACTCCGTTCGAGCGCAAGATCGTGCACGACGCCGTGGCCGCGATCGACGGTGTCGTGAGCGAGAGCGAGGGTGTCGAGCCGAATCGTCACGTGGTGGTACTCCCCGCCTGACACGCGGATCGCAGCGGTAGGGCCCCCGGGTTTCGGAAACCCAGGGGCCCTACTCTTTTAGCTACAGTCGTCCCCCCGGAAGGATGTTTCACGTGGAACCAGACACCGAGATGACCGCTCCGGGTCCGGTCGATCCCCCGGCCGCCGCCGCGATCGTTTTCGGCGATCGGCTCGATAAGGCCCGGCAGTACTACACCGCGCTCGCGACCGCGGGTGTGGAGCGCGGACTGATCGGCCCCCGCGAGGTTCCCCGGCTCTGGGATCGCCACATCCTCAACTGCGCGGTGATCGGTGACCTCATCGCACCCGGCGCGCGCGTGGTCGACATCGGCAGCGGCGCGGGGCTGCCCGGCATCCCGCTCGCCATCGCGCGGCCCGATCTCCGGATCACCTTGGTGGAGCCGCTGCTTCGCCGGACCGTCTTCCTCGCCGAGTTCGCCGCCGAAGCGGGTCTGGACAATATCGTCATCGTGCGCGGCCGGGCCGAGCAGGCGGGCGTGAAGAAGGAAGCGGGCGGCGCGGACATCGTCACCTCCCGTGCGGTCGCTCCCCTGGCGAAGCTCGCCGGATGGTCCATGCCGCTGGTGCACGAGCACGGACGGATGTTGGCCCTCAAGGGAATCAGCGCCGCCGAGGAACTCGAGCGCGATCGCGACGAGCTCACCAAGGCGGGCGCGGGTCACGCCGAAGTTCTGGAATGCGGTGTGGGAGTGCTCGAGACGCCCACCTTCGTTATCAGCGCGGAGCGGCTGGCTCGCGCCGAGCGTCGCGCGGAGCGCAAGGCAGGCAGTGCGGAGCGCAAAGCGGCGAGTGCGGAGCGCAAAGCCGGGGGTCGTGGGACCCCGCCCTCGAAGCGTCACTGACGAAGCGATGTTTCCCGTGAAACATGCACCCCTTTGCGATCTTTGAGTCGCCTCGGGGTGTGTCGTGGTGCGAAGCTGTGCGTTCAACTTCCGTATTGTGTCCTCTACTGGCAAGCTAATGAACGTCGAGCGATCAACGACTTCCAGCCGATTCCAGCCAGCCCTCAGTGACAACGCAGTGACGCGGCTGCTGCTGCCAGGCGCGCGAATTTCAGCTCGGCCACGTGTCTTTGAGTTCTCGGGGTTAGGAGCCTGTATGTCCAACGGTCCGGCGAATGTTTCACGGGAAACAGCGTCTCGGGTTCCCGGCATGCTCGATAGCGGTCCCTTCGATACGGACGAGTTCAGCCGCACCCCCTACGGCAACATCTCCGCCGACACCCCGATTGCCGCCGAGGCGCAGCGCGCCAGCCAGGTGCTGTCGGGAACCAATGCCCACATTCCACGTCCCAAAGAACAGCGCGTCATCACCATCGCCAATCAGAAGGGCGGCGTGGGCAAGACCACCACGGCCGTGAATCTGGCTGCCGCGCTCGCCATCCAGGGCATGCGGGTGCTCGTCATCGACCTCGACCCGCAGGGCAATGCCAGCACCGCGCTCGGCATCCCCCACCAGTCGGGCACCCCGTCCAGCTATGAACTCCTCATCGGCGAGTGCTCGGTCAGCGACGCCATCCAGCAGAGCCCGCACAATGAACGACTGCTCTGCATCCCCGCCACCATCGACCTCGCCGGCGCCGAGATCGAACTCGTCTCCATGGTCGCCCGCGAGGGTCGCCTCAAGGCCGCCATCCAGGAAGCGAACCTCGCCGGGTACGACATCGACTACGTGATGATCGACTGCCCGCCATCGCTGGGTCTGCTCACCGTCAATGCCATGGTCGCCGCCAAGGAGGTGTTGATCCCCATCCAGTGCGAGTACTACGCACTCGAGGGCGTGGGTCAGCTGCTCCGCAATATCGGTCTGGTTCAGGCGCACCTGAATCCCGGACTGCATGTCTCCACCGTCGTGCTCACCATGTACGACGGCCGCACCAAGCTCGCCGATCAGGTGGCCGAGGAAGTCCGCTCGCACTTCGGTGACGCGGTGCTGCGCTCGGTCATTCCCCGCAGCGTGAAGGTGTCGGAGGCTCCCGGGTACGGCATGACCGTCCTCGATTACGATCCGGGCTCGCGGGGTGCGATGAGCTACCTCGACGCCGGTCGTGAGATCGCGTCGCGGAACTCGGCGCGCCAAGCCGCGCCGGTGCCCGCTTCGGACGCACAATCCGGTGTGTAGATAGAAATCTCGGTGGCGGTGACGGTGAACAATGGAAGGGGTCGGTAGGCCGATGAGTCAGGCGAAGAAGGGTGGACTGGGGCGCGGCCTCGCGGCATTGATTCCGACCGGACCGGCCACCACACCGGGCGGGCTCGGCAGTGCCGCGGCCAATGTCGTCATCGGCGTCGATCCGAGTGGGCCGCAACCCGCGTCGGCGCACCTGCATCGGGTCCCCGATCCGGTCGAGGCGGCCGACGGCGCGGACCCGGGCGCGGTGTACCGGGAGATCCCGCCGCAGCAGATCGAGCCCAATCCGAAGCAGCCGCGCTCCGTCTTCGAAGAAGAGGCGCTGGCCGAACTGGTGCACTCCATCAAGGAATTCGGTCTGATGCAGCCCATCGTGGTGCGTCAGGTCGAGTCGGGGCCGGTCCCCCGCTATCAGCTCATCATGGGTGAGCGGCGTTGGCGGGCCAGCCAGGAGGCGGGGCTGGAGGCCATCCCCGCCATCGTGCGCGAGACCGCGGACGACTCCATGCTGCGGGATGCGTTGCTGGAGAACATCCATCGCGTGCAGCTGAACCCGCTCGAGGAGGCGGCCGCCTATCAGCAGTTGCTGGAGGAGTTCGGCGTCACCCACGAAGAACTGGCTTCGCGGATCGGCCGTTCGCGTCCGGTGGTGACGAATATGATTCGGCTGCTGAAGCTTCCGATTCCGGTGCAGCGCCGGGTGGCCGCGAACGTCTTGTCCGCCGGCCACGCGCGCGCTCTGCTGGCGCTGGAGGCGGGTGCCGATGCGCAGGAGGCGTTGGCCGCGCGGATCGTCGCCGAGGGCATGTCGGTCCGGGCCACCGAGGAAGCGGTGACGCTGGCGAACCGGAATCCGGATGCCGCCGCTCCCCCGGCGCCGAAGCGGAAGCCGATTCAGATGCCGGGTCTGCAGGATGTGGCGGAGCGGTTGTCGGAGTCGTTCGACACGCGCGTCACGGTCAGTCTCGGCAAGCGCAAGGGAAAGATCACTGTCGAATTCGGCTCCATCGACGATCTGGAGCGGATTGTCAGCATGATGGAGCAGTCCAGGCCCTAAGGAGGGCCCATCCCGGAGGTCACAGTGGAAACGTCACTGTGACGTTCGGGTTTACGGCCCTGGAGAGGCGTAAAGCGTTGATCGCTTATTCTTGCTGGCGAGCACTGTGTGATGCGGCGTGAGTGTGGATGAATCAGACAGCTGGAGGCTGAGCAGAGCAGTGTCGACCAGCGTGACCGCACTTACCCTCGGCGGACTCGACAAACTCCCGGTGCATGCGCGGCGATGCGTGTTCTGGGAGATCGATCCGGCGGTGGCGGCGGATTCCCATAGCTTCAGTGACCCGGTCTTCGAAAAGGAGGCCTGGCTCTCGACCGTGATGTTGCAGTGGGGGTTGTGCGGCCAGGTCGCCGTCATCGAGGACAAACCGGCCGGCTGCGCCATCTACGCGCCCCCGAGTGCGGTGCCCCGCGCGGGTCTCTTCCCCACGTCCCCGGTGAGCCCGGATGCAGTGCTGCTGACCACGCTGAGCGCCGAAATCCCGTTCCAAGGGGAGCAGGTTGGTCAGCAGCTGATCCAGGCCGTGGTGGGCGATCTGGTGCGCCGCGGTGTGCGGGCCATCGAGGCGTTCGGCATTCGCAAGGATCCGCCGACCAGTTCCATGCCCGCCGTCGGTTCCATGTCGTTGCGCGAGCGGATCGGTTCGCCGCTGCGCTCCCCCGCACCGTCGCCCTCGGGGTGCTCCCCCGAGAACTGCATGATCGAGGCGGACTTCCTGGAGGACGTGGGTTTCAAGGTGGTCGCCTCGCATTACCGGTTCCCGCGCCTGCGGCTGGAATTGGATCACGAGCACCTGTGGAAGGAAGACGTCGAGCGCGCGCTCGATCAGCTCCTCGCGGCGGCGGCGCTCACCATGCCGACCCGCATCTCCACCCGCTGACCACTCCCCCGTCCGGCTCCGCCGCAACGAAAACCCCGCCTCCCGGAAGTTCGGGAGGCGGGGTTGTTTCATGTGAAACATTACAGCCGGTCTGCGGCCGCCAACTCTTCGGCGAGCAGTTCGGCGAATGTGTAAGTCCCGGTGGGCTGGTCGTCCTGGCCCAGCAGGTACAGCCGCTTCACCGAGATCAGGATGGCCTCGGCGATGACGTCGCGCATGCGCGGGTTGGTCAGCACCGTCGCGTCGTAATCACTGGTGAGATAGCCGATGTCGACCTGCACGGTCGGCATCTTGGTGAGGCGCAGCAGGTCCCAGGTGCGGGCGTGGGTCCGGCAGTCCTGCAGCGAGGTGCGGGCCACGATCTCGCGCTGGATGAACCCGGCCAGCACTTGACCGATCATCGACGTCGACCCGTGCGAGTTGCCGAAGTGGAAGCTGGCCACGCCGCTGGCGGAATCGTTGTCACTGCTGGCGCAGCGCAGCGAGATCATCAGGTCGGCGTCGAAGGTGTTGGAGGTCTCCGCCCGCTCGGCATCGGAGGGGTTGGCCCCCCACGGCCGCGACAGGAAGGTCTCCATACCCGTTGCCGCCATGCGGCCTTCGAGCCGGCTGGCCAGATCCCAGAGGATCTCCGATTCGTAGACGTCACCGAATTCGGTCGGCACCGGCGAACCCTTGTCCGGCCCACCCAGGCCCGGATCGATGACGATGCGCTTGCCGGTGAGCTGCGGCCCGGCCCGGTGTACCACCTCTTCCTCGGCGATCCGATGCGGATTGCCGCCGGTGACGCGGGCGCCCAGCAGATCCAGCGAGCGCAGCGTGTCCGGACCGCAGATGCCGTCCGACGAGAGCCCGATCTCGCGCTGGAACGCGGTGAGCGCATCGTGGGTGTGCGGGCCGAAGTACCCGTCGACCCGGCCCACATAGAAGCCGAGATCCTGCAGCCGACGCTGCAGGGTGGCGACATCGTCGCCGTAGAGCGGGGCGGAGAGCTGGTAGATGAGCGTACGGGCGCCGAGGCGGTACGAGGCCTCCTTCAGCGCACGGTAGGTGGCCGGGCCGACCACGCCATCGACCAGGAGACCGCGGTACTGCTGAAAAGCGCGGACTGCGGAGTCCAGATCATGGTCGAAGGTGGCGTCGGCGTCCTTCCAGTACTCCCCGTCCAGACCCGCCGGATCGCTGGTGGGATGAGTGTGCAGGAACCCGAGGCTTGCCAGGGTGCTCCGAACCTCTGCTACGGCTGGTCCTGTATCGCCGTGACGAAGTCGGTGCATGCGTGAGAGCCCTTTCCTTCCGCCAACCCGGGTACCCATTCGCGCGGTGGTTCACACCACCGCGCGACCGGAGCGTCGAACGATTGTTTCAGACCCGGACCGAATTTCGGCAACTGTCGAGTGCAGGGATACTAACCCCGGCGCCAGCGTCAGGGGCCGTAGGCGTCGCTCCGCCTCTCCGCGCTTGCCTGTGCAACCACGTAGGCCCCCGCTGGCGCCGAAATTCTATCCAGCGTCGCTAAAGAACTTCTTCGAGTTCGCGCAAGAGGGCGGCTTTGCCCTTTGCTCCGACGATCCGCTTGGTTTCCTTGCCCCCTTGGAACAGGACCATGGTAGGCAACGACAGGATCCCGTAGTGCTTCGAGGTCTCCGGGTTGTTGTCGGCGTCGAGCTTGGCGATGGTGATCTTGTCCGTGTTGGCGGCGATCTCCTCCAGCACGGGGGCGACCATCTTGCACGGGCCGCACCAGGCCGCCCAGAAGTCGACGAGCACGGGCTTCTCGCTGAGCAGTACTTCGTCGGCGAAGGTGGCGTCGGTCACCGTCTTGGTGGCACCGGTCTTGGCGTCGGACATTGCCAAACTCCTTAGTTGTTCACTTCCACCGGCTGACCGGCGTGATCGAGGGTGTTGCTGGTGATGTCACCCTGGTCGGCGAGCCAGCGCTCGGCGTCGATGGCCGCGCGGCAGCCGGTGCCGGCGGCGGTGATGGCCTGCCGGTAGGTGTGGTCCACCAGGTCGCCGGCGGCGAAGACGCCCGGCACCGAGGTGTAGGTGCTCTGGCCCTGGACCAGGACGTAGCCCTCGTCGTCCAGATCGACCTGGCCGCGCACCAGTTCGCTGCGCGGGTCGTGGCCGATGGCGACGAACAGGCCGGTGGCGGCCAGCTCGGAGGTCTCACCGGTGCGGGTGTCGCGCAGGGTCAGGCTGGTGACGCTCGAATCACCGTGCACCGCAGCGACTTCCGAGTTCAGGATGAAGCGGATCTTGTCGTTGTTCTTGGCCCGCTCCAGCATGATCCGGGAGGCGCGGAACTCCTCGCGGCGGTGGATGATGGTCACCGAGCTGGCGAACTTGGTGAGGAAGGTCGCCTCCTCCATCGCCGAGTCGCCGCCGCCGACCACCACGATGTCCTGGCCCTTGAAAAAGAAGCCGTCACAGGTGGCGCAGGCGCTGACGCCGCGGCCGAGCAGCTCCTGCTCGCCCGGGACATTGAGGTAGCGGGCCGCCGAACCCATGGCGAGGATCACGGCGTGCGCCTCGTACACCTCGCCGCCGACGGTCACCTTCTTGACCGGACCGGTCAGATCGAGGGCGTCCACGTCCTCGGTGCGGATGTCGGTGCCGAAGCGCTTGGCCTGCTCCCGCATCTCCTCCATCAGATCGGGGCCCATGATGCCCTCGCGGAAGCCGGGGAAGTTCTCGACCTCGGTGGTGGTCATGAGCGCGCCGCCGAACTGGGTGCCCTCGAACAGCAGCGGTTCCAGTTCCGCGCGAGCGGCGTACACCGCGGCGGTGTAGCCGGCCGGGCCGGAGCCGACGATGATCAGGTCGCGAACAGGCGTGCTCAAGATGGCCCTCCGAAGCTGTAGTACAGAATCTCGATCGCTCGAGCGTGAGCGAACCGGTCAACAACAGCCTAAACGCTCACATTCCCGCGCTTGATTGCCTCCGCTCGCTGCGGCGGGTTCGTGGCCGGGCTAGCCGATATCGGTGCGGCCGAGGACCTGCGGATGGCCAGGCGTGCAATTCGTTCCGAGCACGGCCGCAGTGATCTGTGGCGCTTTCGGGCCTTGGAGCAGGACCAGGACACCCGGGGTGCCGGAGAACACGACGCTGCGGCTGCCGAGGACCTGGCGGTCCAGATCGGCGGCGCGTAGGCAGTCGGTGAGGGCGGTACCCGCGGCCAGGGGGCCGGTGATGTCGTGGCGGCCCATGGCGGTCAGGACGACGCCGGGTGAGAGGGCGGGGTCCAGTTCGTCGTCGGTGGGCTGGGCGGCCGGGGTGGTCGGGCGGGTGCTCAGGGCGTCCACGGCGACGACGGCGCCCGCGGCCAGGGCGGCGGCGGCCGCGGCGGCGGTGAGCCAGCGCAGGCGGCGGGACGGGCGTTCGGTGAACTCGGCGGGCTCGGTCTCGTCCTCGTCCAGGTCCGGCGGGAGGAGCGGTTCCTCGAGTTCGCGGGGGTCGAGGCGACCGGTGGCGAAGATGGAGCCGTCGAGGACCGGCATGGGTGCGGTGGGGATAGGGGTGTCCGCTGCCGCGAGGTCGTCGATCATGCGTTCCAAGCGGTCGGCCACGTCGGTGGGGATGGGGCGGGTGATGTTCTCGTCGCGTCCGAGTTCGCGCAGCCGGTCGTCGATGCCGTCGAGGGCGTTGAGGTAGCGCATGGCCTCCGGGTCGCGCCGGACCGCGGGCCAGAGCCGTGCGGACTGCTCCGGCGGCAGGCTGCCGCCGTGCAGATCGGCCAGCAGCTCGGTGGAGAAGGTTTCCTCCATTGCCCCTCCAGGGCGTCGAGTGGGAATCACAGACCTGTCTTCGTATCGGACGTACGGGAACCGTACAAGGTTCCCCCAATAGTGCGGTGTTCGAGCGGAATTCAGGTGTTCATTGCCCGGCTGTGTCGGGGTGCAAACGTCCTATTCGCGAAGTTTCATCTCGAGCCTACGGCGGCCGCGGGCGCAGCGGCTCTTGACCGTGCCCTCCGGGATGCCCAGCAGGGCAGCGGCATCCGCGATGGAGTAGCCCTCGAGTTCCACCGTGACCAGTGCGGTGCGCTGATCGGCGGGCAGCGTGAACAGTGCCGCGTCGACCAGCAGGCTGGCCTCCAGGGCCGCGAAATCGTCTCGCGGACAGGCGGGCTCGTCGGCGGTGTCCTCGGACAGCGGTTCGGTGCGGCGCAGTTTGTTGCGGCGGATGCGGTCCAGGCAGGCGTTGACCACGATGCGGTGCATCCAGCTGCGGACCTCGGCGTCGCCGCGGAATCCGGCCGCGCCGCGATGCGCGGACAGCAGGGCGTCCTGGAGCGAGTCGGCGGCGTCCTCGGGACTGTAGGAGGCGCGTAGCGCGGTTTGGTAGAGGTGGTCGCGATGGCGGCGGAACAGTTCGGCGAAGGCGTGCGGTGCGCCCGCGGCGTGCGCGGCCAATAGTTCGCGATCGCTCGCGTTCGACGGTGACTCTGTCCTCGATGCTGACACTGCGTTCGGTGACGACAATGCATCCCCTCAGAGCGGCGAACTCCCCATGCCGAGAGTGTCAAGATCATATCGGGGACAACGATTCAGCAGCGGTGAATCGCGTGAGAATGCGCAGGTAGCGGCCGTTTGGTCCGTATCACGCGACCTGGTGGCGGTCAGCGCTGAGGACGTCGGAAGAGCCCGTCAGGCACTTGCTTCGAAGCGGATTTCGGCGATGGCCGTCTGGAACTGGCCACCGTTGTTCGCGAGCTGGGTGATCCACAGGAGCACGTACCGGGCGGGCTGGTCGGTCCGCACCGGGATCTCGGTCATGCCCTCGCCGAGCACCGCCGACCCGACCAGCTGGGTCTGGTCGAGGGTCGGCGAGGCGGTCGGCGAGGTGCGGATCTCGACCTGCGTTCCGGGCGAAGGCGATTCGATGCTCACCTTGGTCAGCTTGGACGGGCTGCCGAGGGTGGCGAGGACGCCCACGCCCTTCTTGAGGGCCGGGAACTGCTGGAAGTAGGCGTCGCTGCGCCAGGTGGTGGTGGGGTT
The DNA here is from genome assembly GCF_042732555.1 of Nocardia sp. NPDC059764. NCBI lineage: Bacteria > Bacillati > Actinomycetota > Actinomycetes > Mycobacteriales > Nocardiaceae > Nocardia > Nocardia sp. NPDC059764. The sequence continues at coordinate 50,973 of NZ_JBHWHH010000010.1, read as the reverse complement.
GTTGTCCAGCACGGCCCCGACGCTGCCCACATTGTCCGGGGTGCCCTCCGGGGAGAACACCGTCGCGCCGGTGACCGGCACCGGCACACCGCCGACGGGCGGCGCGCCGACCGGGGTCTGGGTGGCCGCGCCCGGGCTGGGCGGCGGCGTCGCCGAGGTGGTCAGGCCGATATTGCGCTGTTCGTTGAGCGGCGCGTTGGAAGAGCCGGGCGCGAACACGCTCAGCAACCACCAGATGATGACGCCGACCACGAGCGCGGCCAGCACGCCGAGCCCGACCAGGATCCACATCATCCGCTGCGAGCGTTCCTTCTCGGCGGCGAGCAGTTCCGGATCGGCGAGGGTCTCGTCGGGTGCGCTGGGCGGCTTCTGCCCGAGCCGCAGCACCGGGATGAAGTCGGTCTTCTGGTCCACCACCGACGCCTGCTCCAGCACGTGCTGGACGGTGGCGGCGGTGCGGACGCCCTTGTTGGACTCCAGCGAGCGCACCGCGACCGCGGAGATCTCGAAGGGCACCTCGGGCCGGATGTTGCGGGGCTCCACCGGGGTTCCGTCGGGCCCGAAATCGGCCAGCGGCAGTCCGCCGACGGTGATCGCGGTGCCGGAGATGCCGCCGGGGCGGATGGGCCAGTGCGCGGTGATGAGCGCGTAGAGCATGGCGCCGAGCCCGCGCACATCGGACTGGGCGTCAGAGTCGGACAGGGTGCCGGGGAAGGCCAGCACGGCGTCGCCGGAGGCGCTGATCCGCACCCGGTCGGGGTGGTCGATGGACAGCGAGCCGCCGCCGCGGTGCGCCATTTCGGCCGCGGCCGCCAGCGCCCGGATGGCGCGGGCCGCGCCGATCGGGGACGGCACGGTGTCGGCCATCTCCTTGAGCGAGCGGCCGGGCGTCCATTCGGCCACCACGATGCCGCCGGAGGAGCCGCGCACCACGTCCAGGACGCGGGCGAGACCGGGCGAGTTGATCCGGCCCAGGCGCAGGGTGCGGGACAGGATGGCCTGCGGTCCGTCGTGCCCGGAGTTCTCGGTGGCCTCCTGGTCGGCGTCGACGAAGGTGAGGGCCACCTCGCGGTCGAGCTTCACGTCCAGGGCCTGCCAGAATCGCAGGCCGCGCGCACCGCCGTGGCCGGCCAGCAGCCGGTAGCGACCGCCCGCCACGGAGGCGCCGGGGGTCAGCTTGGGGCCGCGCTGGATCCGCTTGGTCGGCGATTCCACCCGCATGGGCGGCATCTGCGGTGAGATGGCCTCGTAGACACCGGTTTCGGGACCCGCGTGGTCCTGGTCCTCCGGTAGTTCCTCTGGTCCGCCGGAACCGCTCTTGCGGTCCGCGGACTCGGCTCTGACCCCGGGCTTTCCGCCGGCCTCGCCGGCCGGAGGGGTGTCCGTGGAGAGCCCGCCGCCCGCGGCCTGTGCGGATTCGGCGGCCGGGACACCGCCCGCCGCGTCGTCGCTCACCCTCGTTCCTCCTTCGCCCTCGTATGTCGAAGACCGATGTGTCGGCGCCGGACCCGCCGCTGCGGCCTCCGGAGTAGTGCGGAAGCCGCCGTCGGGGTTCCGGGCGACATCCGGCGCGCCGCGGGAGCTGTCCGCGGGCAGGCCGGTTTGGGCAGTTGCGTTTGCCTGCCGAACAGGGTACGGGAACTCCACCTTCTCGGTGAGTTCAACCGCATCGGGTCGGATGACCGGAAGCACCATGGTCTGTGCGTCGAGGTACGGATCGAAGCGGTAGTAGTACGGCGCGGCGCGCAGGTCCGGTTTGGGCAGCAGGGTGGTCTCGTGGAGGTCCTCGAGCGGGGTGCCGTCGAGGTCCAGATCCGGGGCCGGCGGCGTGAAGCCGAGTCGCCGCGACACGGCGACGGTGATGGCCACGATCTCGGGGATGCCGAGCAGGCGCATCAGCCCGAAGGCCACGCCGAACATGACGATCGCGGTGATGCCGACCCGGATGAGCGAGCCGAAGCCGCCGAAGGAGTCCGAGAGCCGGTGCAGGCCCAGCACCTTGTCCACGATGAGCAGCACCGCGCCGCCGGCCAGTGAGGCGAGCACGACGCGCGTGATGGTCTGGCCGACATTGGCCATGCGCAGATCGCCGAGGCTGCGGTGCAGCAGCCAGCCGCCGATCACCGCGCCGGTGACGAAGCCGAGGCCGCGGGCCACGCCGAGCGCGATGACCACGTGTTCGGGTGAGAAGAACACCGGCGCCAGCGCCGACAGCGTGATCTGGACGCTGGTGATGCCGAGGATGATCCAGGTGGGCGTCCACGCCTGTTCGCGGGCGTAGAAGACGCGCAGGTGGATCAGCACCAGCGCGTACGGGATCAGGTTGAAGGCGGACCACGACACGGCTTCGCCGAGGCGGGCCGCGTCGCCGCCGAAGCGGCCGTAACCGTAGATGGCCTCACCGATCTGGGTGCCGGCGAAGGTCAGGAAGGTGACGATCGGCACCAGCGCGATCATGGTGAGCCGGGTGGCCGCGCTCAGGTCGTCGACCACGGCCGGTGTGTCGTCGGCGGCGGCGTTGCGGCTGAGTCGCGGCATGATCGCGGTCAGCAGGGTCACGCCGAGCACGCCCCACGGCAGCTGCAGCAGGAGCCACGCGTTCTGGTAGATGGTCGGGCCCGCGACGTCGGCGTGCGAGGCCACGCGCAGGGTGAAGCTGAAGCCGATCTGGCTGATCAGCACGTACAGGATGATGGCCGCGGCCATCCCGCCGAACTGCTTGAGCCGGGCGTCGAGGCCCCACAGCGGCCGCAAATCGATGCCTTCGCGGCGGATGGCGGGCAGCAGGGTGGCGACCTGGACGGCGACGCCGACGGTGGTGCCGATGCCGAGCAGCAGCAGTTTGGGTTCGCCCATCCGGACCGGGTTCAGCGTGAGCTCGCCGGGTAGCAGGGCGTAGAGCCCGAGCACCACCAGGGCGACGCAGTTGTTGAGCACGGGCGCCCAGGCGCCGGGTTTGAACACCTGGTGGGTGTTCAGGATCGCCATGAGCAGCGCCGACATGCCGTAAAGCAGCACGGCGGGCACGAGCATGAAGGTCAGCGCCGTGGTGAGTGCGGAGTTGACCTTGCTGTCGCTGGACAGGAAGACGTGCTCGGTGAGCACGGGGGTCAGGATCAGTGCGATGACGGTTCCGGTGCCGAGCACGGTGAGCGCGATGGTGAACAGCCGTCGGACGAAGGCCGCTCCCCCGTCGGCGTCCTCGCGTTCGGCGCGGACCAGGGTGGGCACCACGATGGCGGTGAGCACCGCGCCGAGCAGCAGCTCGGAGATCATGTTGGGGATCGAGCTGGCGATGGTGAAGGCACTGGCGATGGCCGGGCCGAGCACGGTCAGCAGCAGCGCCTGTTTCGCGAATCCGGTGATGCGGCTGATCAGCGTCGCCAGCGCGAGCGAGCCGGTGTCGCGCACGAGTTTCGCGTTGGAGTTGTCCGGCTTCTCCTCGGCGCGCGGTGCGGTGACCACGGCCTGCTGGCCCGAATTGGCTTGCCGCTGCGGCCCCGTCGGCGGTCCGGGGCGCGGTGCGGCCATCGGGCGCGGATTCGACATGGGAGGTGTCGGGTATCGCTGGGCGCCGGGCGGCATCGAGATGGGCCCGGTTCCGGGCGCGCGGTTGCCCGCGGCGCCGGGATGTCCCCAGTGGTAGCGCTCTTCGGGCGGGACGCGTCCGGCGGCGGGTTCGGGGCGGCCCTGCTGGGGTCGTCGCATGATGGGCCCGGATTCGCCGGGCGCGGGAACGTGGCGTTGCGGACCGGCCGGTTGACCCGGATAGGGGCGTCCCGGAATGCCCTGCGGATTACCGGGAATCGCTCGCTGTGCTCCGGAGGCGGGGCCCTGCGGCCCGCGCGGTCCGGGGCGGGGCGCGCCGCGTTCCCACGGCGCGGAGGGGGCGCGGCGCGCCGGCGGCGGCCCGTCGGGCCCGTCCTGCCGCCCGCCCTGTCCTTCGTGATGGCCGGGGTGGCCTGCGGTCCGGCCCGATGAGTCCTCCGGTCGGCCGGATGAGCGTGGCCCGCCGTACTCGCTCACCGTGCCTCCTGTCGTTTCATGTCCTGCTTGCGCCCGCGGCCGTCCTGCTCGGGACCGTGGGCGGCGCCGGCGTCGAACCCCTCCTCGTCGGCTGGATCGGACTGTCCGCGGAAGCGGTGCCAGAGCCGGCGACCGACCAGCAGGAGCAGGAGTGCACAGGCGCTCGCCGTAATTATTGCCAACACCTGACCGTAGGCGTTGGATCGCACCGATACCGAGACCGCGTTGCCGAGCGGCACGCCGTCCGGTGTGCTGAGTCCGATCGGAATGGCCAGGTTTCGGCTGTCGGAGACCTCGGTCGGGATCTGGAAGGACCGATTTCCCTTGGCCGGCAGCTGCTGTTCGCCGATATCGGTGATATTCGTCTCGGCCGGTGCGTTGATCTTGAAGCGCACCCGGATGGCCACCGGCAGGTCGTTGCGGGCGACCAGCAGCAGCGGGCTCTGTTCGGAGGCGAGGGTGTAGACGCCGCCGGGGGGCAGCACGGTCACCGATCCGTACAGGTTGTCCATGGTTTTGGTGGTCTGGTCCAGCCGCCGCTGGGCATTGGTGTCGGCGGCGGCGCCCCCGGCTCGGCGGTCGGTCAGTGACAGCACCCGGATCAGGTCGTCGCGCAGCGGGGTGAGGAAGGCGCGCGGGCTGAGTTCCTGCTGCGGCACGTCCACCAGCGCGCTCATCAGTTCGGTGATGCGCTGGCCCTGCTGGTGCACGGGTTCGGCGTAGTGCGCGGGGACCGCGTCGTCGGCGGCCTGCTCCAGATAGTCGAGCGTGTAGGGCTGCGGATCGGGCTGTTGCGCGAGCAGTTCGGTGAGCGGTCGCGGAGTGGCGAGGTTGTTGCGCAGCTGCAGGTCCAGCAGGGCGAGCACGGAGGAGGCCTCGTCCCGGTTGGCCCCCCACTGCTGCGGCGGCACCAGCAGCGCGGAACGCGGGCGGCCCGGCTGCGGGTTGAGCGCGGTCCAGGCGACGGCCCCGAGCGCGTCCTGCAATCGGGCGGCGCGCGAGTCGACGGTGACGTCGTAGCGGGCCTTGTCCGGGGTGAAGGGCGGGGTCGGCGGGTTGGATCCGATGGCGGCGAGCGCGGTGGCGGCCCAGATGTCGAAGGTGGCGGCGTGCGGGGCGGCCGGCGCGGGCTGCGTGGTGGTGCCGCCGGCGGGCGGCGGGCTGACGTCGGCCAGGGTGACCATGTCGGGGGTGCCGGGTTCGGATGCGCCGCCGGGCGCCGCGGGGGTCGCGGGTGGCGTCTTGGCGGCGAGCAGGTTGGAGCGGCCGTCGGCCGGTGCGACCGCGTTGTCAGCGAGCACGGTGGTGGTGAAGCCGTGGTGCGCGAAGAGCGCGGCGCCCTCGTTGTCGACGGTGCCCGCGTCCGGAATGGCCACGCCGCGCACCGATTTCACGCCGAGTACGGAGTCGATGAGGTCGGCGGGCGCGTTGAGCGCGCGGTCGGCGAGCGTGACGTCCCCGGCCGCGGCCAGGGCGTTCGGGTCGACCTGCGCGAATGGCAGTGCGGTCACGCACATTCCGGGCGCGAGCGTGCGCAGTCGTTCCAGCCACGCCTTGGCGGCCCGGCCGCCGCTGCCGGATCGGGTGGGTCCTTCGGGGTCGGAGGGGCTGGCCAGCACCCGGTAGTCCCTGGTCATGTCGGACACGGTGATGAGCAGGTCCGGGTCGACGGCCAAGCAGACCGCGTTGATCAGGCTGCGATCGCGGGCGCTGTCGGGTTTGGCGATGCTCTCCAGGGCCGAGAGCAGCTGGTCGAGCCGCCCGCCCTGGGCCAGTGAGGCGGCGAGGTCGTCATCGGTGAGCAGGGCTTGCGCGTCGGGTGCGCCGGGCTGCCCGGCGACCAGGCGGGGCCGGTCGGCCAGCGGCCAGAGCAGGGTGGTGGCGACCGGCGGGGCGTCGACGACGGACGGGACGGGCTGGCCGGGCGCGTGTTTGGGGTCGGCGCCGGGCACGCCGAGTACGGGCAGCAGGAAGCGGGCGTCGTCGAGGCGGGCCTGGCCACCGTACGCGGGTTGCCCGTTCACATTGAGCAGCAGCGGGTAGACGCCGGGCGCGTCGATGTTCAGCGACGAGATGCCGCTGGGCAGCTCGGTTCCGGAGTGCAGGGCGACGGTGACGCTGAACTGCTTGCGCTGTCCGGCGGTCAATTGGTCTGCGACGTCCTGGAATTCACCGGCGACGTCGTAACTGGCCTGGTCCAGGCGCAGTGTGGTGCGCAGCGCGCTGGGGTTGGTGACGGCCGCGCCGCGCTGGATGCGGACGCTGACGTCGTCGACCGGCCGGTCACCGATATTGGTCACGGTGCCCGACACCACGAAGTAGGGGTCGCTGCCGGCCGTGATGGCGGTCGGTGTCACCGAATCCAGTGACAGTTTCAGGAATTTGGGTGCACTGTTCTGTCCGCTACCGCTGCCGGTGGGTTCGGCGGCAGCAATGGGCGTGCCGCCCGCATGCAATGCGGCGATGATGCTGCCCGGGCCGATTCCCAGTGACGTGAGCACCGCCAGCATTACCGCGACGAGTGACAGCAGCGTGCGCCGCGATCCCGCACGCGTCATTGTCTGCCGTTCTCCATCCGGTCGATCAGCCGGTTGGCGACCTCGGCCAGCCTGCGTTCGTCAGCGTAGGCGAGCCGGGAGTCCAGTTCGCTCAAGGGAACCCAGGCCACCTTGGTGACCTCGACGTCGGCGTCGGAGAGCTCACCGCCCAGTGAGCGCATCAGGTAATGGTGCACGGTCTTGTGTACCCGCCGGCCCTCGGTGACGAACCAGTAGTCGATGCTGCCGAGTTCGGCGACCACGGTGCCGTGGATGCCGGTCTCCTCCTGGACTTCCCGGATGGCGGTCTGCTCGGAGGTCTCGCCTTCTTCGATGTGTCCCTTGGGCAGGGACCAGAGCAGGCGTCCGCGCCGGTCGGTGCGCCCGATGAGGGCGGCGCAGCGCTTCTCGCTGGGGCCGTCGAGGCCGTCCACCACGAGTCCGCCCGCGGAGGTCTCGCGGACGGTGCGCATGCGCGGTTTCGCCGCGCCGGTAGCTTTCGCCGCATTACCGGCCGAACCACGCCGCCGGGGCTGGCGGCGTCGACTGTTCGCACGATCGGCCGGGGACACTGCGTCAGTCTATAGGGGAGGGCGGCACTGCCCGCCCCAGCGCGGTGGCTCCTATATATACAGAGCTCTCATAGCAGGTAGACACCGGTCGTGAGGCGGCACGCCGGATGGCCGCACCGGGTCGCGGGACACTATTCGGGAATTGCGCCCACATGCGACTAAGCTGCGTCTTCGTGGTTTCGCCGAAGTCCGAGGAAGCAGCTGTCGATGATCGCCGTACTCGTTTGCTGGCGGCGGCAGCGATAACCCTCGGCAGGCTGTCGGATGTGCTGACTCCCCTCGGCGAACTGTTCGCCGCACACGGCCATCACCTGTATCTGGTCGGTGGCAGCGTCCGCGACGCGGTGCTGGGCCGGCTCGGCACCGATCTGGATTTCACCACCGACGCCCGCCCCGAGGTGGTGCAGGAGTTGATGCGCGGCTGGGCCGACAACCTGTGGGATACCGGCGGCCTGGCCTTCGGCACGGTGAGCGCGGCCAAGGACGGCCAGCAGCTGGAGATCACCACGTTCCGCAGCGATGCCTATGATCGGGTCTCCCGCAATCCGGAGGTCACCTTCGGCGACACCCTCGAGGGTGATCTGGTGCGCCGGGACTTCACGGTGAACGCCATGGCGGTGCGGATCGGCTCGCTGGGCGAGTTGGAGTTCGTGGACCCGCTGGGCGGTGTCGAGGCGCTGTTGGCCGGTGTCCTGGATACGCCTGCGCTGCCGCAGGATTCGTTCGCCGACGATCCGCTGCGCATGCTGCGCGGCGCGCGGTTCGTCTCGCAGCTGGGTTTCGAGCTGGCCCCGCGGGTGCGGGCGGCGATCGTGGAGATGGCTCCCGAGATCGACCGCATCACCGCCGAGCGGGTGCGCACCGAGCTGGACAAGCTGATCGGCGGCGAGTACCCGACCGACGGCATCGACATCATGGTCGAGACCGGTCTGGCCGAGTGGGTGCTGCCCGAGGTTCCGGCCATGCAGCTGGAGATCGACGAGCACCACCAGCACAAGGACGTCTACCAGCATTCGCTGACCGTGCTCCGTCAGGCCATCGATCAGGAGGAGGGCGATCCGGACCTGGTGTTGCGCTGGGCCGCCCTGCTGCACGACATCGGGAAGCCGCCGACCAAGCGCAATGAGCCCGGTGGCGGCGTCAGCTTCCACCATCACGAGGTGGTGGGCGCGAAGATGGTGCGAAAGCGCCTGCGCGCCTTGAAGTATCCCAAGCAGTTCACCGAGGACGTGGCGCGGCTGGTGTACCTGCACCTGCGTTTCCACGGCTACGGCAAGGGCCAGTGGACCGATTCGGCGGTGCGCCGCTACGTGACCGACGGCGGCGACCTGCTCCCCCGCCTGCACAAGCTGGTTCGCGCCGACTGCACCACCCGCAACAAGCGCCGGGCCGCCGCGCTGCGTTCGACCTACGACGGGCTGGAGACGCGCATCGCGGTGCTGGCCGAGCAGGAGGATCTGGCGCGGGTGCGGCCGGACCTGGACGGCAACGCGATCATGGAGCTGCTGGATCTGAAGCCGGGCCCGGATGTCGGCAAGGCGTGGCGTTTCCTGAAGGAACTGCGCCTGGACCGCGGTCCGATGACTCGCGATGAAGCCGAGGCGGCCCTGCTCGAATGGTGGCCGACACAGAAGTAGCGTCCGGCGCAGCGGTAAGGCGTTGCGTCAGAAGATGATCAGCGTCGTCCCCGCGACGATGGCCGATCGGATCTGTGCGAGATCGAACGAGCCGGTGATGCCCGGCAGGTCGATGCGGAAGAACACGTGCTCGCCGACCAGTTCGGCCCGGCTGATCCGCGCCTGACTGGGCAGCCCCGTCAGCGGAATCGGGTTGAGCGTGGTGAATCGCTTGGGCGCGCGGACTTTTCGCCAGTGCGCGCGGTGCACGGTGATCGACAGGACATTGTCGATGACCTCGGCGGAGGCCAGCGCCCGGATCCGGCGCCGCCGGTGCCGGGCCAGGATCAGTCCGTCGTCGGCGCGTTCCAGTTCCCAGTCGGGCTGCCAGCTGTTGATCCATTCCAGCAGCGCCGCAAGGGTTATCACGCCGGTGAGGTCGAGCTGTGAGGTGCGGACCTTGGTGGGGACGCCGGGGATGAGCCGCAGCCCGTGGGCGATGACGGTCAGTTCCTCGATCGGGTGGGTGTTCCAGAGCAGTCCGGTGAGCACGGTCTTGGCCTGGAAGTGCGCGCCGCGCCGCCGCACCTTGAGCGTGTGCAGGGTGGCCCGCATATCGCTGCCGAGCAGGGTGGCGCTGACCTCCTGGCCGCCGAACTGGCTGAGGATGCCTTCGGACAGCAGGGTCATGAGGACATCGGGCATCAGCGCGGTGACGGTTCCGGACCCGAAGTCGGCGGCCGGTTCGAGCCAGGCGCTGGTGAAGCTCGTCCACTGCTCCACCCAGACCTGGTCGAACAAGCGTTTTCCGAGGTCCATGCCCAGGTCCACCGCGCGCAGGGGTGACCAGGCCTTCGGATCGAAATACGTGGCCATGATTGCTTCGAGCGTACTGGCCGCCGGTGGCGACGCCAGCGGCGCGAAGGTGAACAGGAACACTCCGAGACCTCTTGCCATCCGTACTTGCGGATGGATCGGATTGATATCTCCGTAGTTGCGGATATATCCTGCCTGTCATGCCCGAAATACGGATTCGTGACGCCGCGCAGCTGCTCGGCGTCAGCGACGACACGGTGCGCCGCTGGATCGACGGCGGCGTGTTGTCCGGCCGCAAGGACGAGTCCGGTCGTCTGGTGGTGGACGGCGGGGAGCTCGCGGCCTTGGCCGTCGAACAGGCCCGCACGCCGCAGACCCGGATGGGTAGCGCCAGTTCGGCGCGCAATCGGTTTCCGGGACTGGTCACCAGAGTGGTGGCCGATACCGTGATGGCGCAGGTGGAGATGCAATGCGGACCGTTCACAGTGGTGTCGTTGATGAGCAGCGAGTCGGTGCGCGAGCTGGGGCTGCAGCCCGGCAGCGTGGCGTGGGCGAGCGTCAAGGCGACCACCGTCGTGGTGGAAACAGCCACCACCGCAACATTCAAAGAAGCCGGTGGCGCGGCCTAGGTTTCACGTCCGGTGCGGCCCTGTCCGCCACCGCGGTCCTGGGCGCGGGCCTGCTCGCGGGGTGCGGGTCCTCGTCGGACAGCGCCGAGACCGAGACCGTCACCGTGTTCGCGGCCGCGTCCCTGAAGCAGGTGTTCACCCAACTGGGCACCCGGTACGAGTCCGCGCATCCGGGGACGAAGGTGACGTTCTCCTTCGCCGGTTCCTCGGATCTGGTGGCGCAGTTGAATCAGGGCGCGCCCGCCGATGTCTTCGCCTCCGCGGACCAGAACAATATGGACAAGGCGGTGAAGGGCGGCCGGATCACCGACCAGCCACAGACTTTCGCCACCAATATGCTGACCATCGTGACGCCGCCCGGTAATCCGGCGCACGTCGATTCGCTGGCAGATCTGTCGCACGCGGGTCTGCGGCTGGTGGTGTGCGCACCGCAGGTGCCGTGTGGTTCGGCCACCAAGAAGGTGACCGCCGATGCCGGAGTGGCGATTTCGCCGGTGAGCGAGGAGTCCTCGGTGACCGACGTGCTGGCCAAGGTGACCTCGGGTCAGGCCGACGCCGGGCTGGTCTACGTCACCGACGCGGCGGGCGCGGGCGCCAAGGTGACCACCGTGAACTTCCCCGAATCCGCCAAGGCCGTGAACACCTATCCGATCGCGACGGTGGCGGATTCCAAGAACGCGTCCGCGGCCAAGGACTTCGTCGCCCTGGTTACCGGACCGGACGGTCGGAAGGCATTGCAGCAGGCCGGTTTCGGGCAGCCGTGATGCGTCCCCCGGTCTGGTTGCTGCTGCCGGCCGCCATCGGCTTCGTGCTGGTGGCCGGTCCGCTGGTGGCCCTGACCGGGGCGGTGGACTGGTCGCATTTCCTCGACCTGATCACCTCGGAGTCCTCGCGGGTGGCGCTGGAGCTGAGCCTGCGCACCTCGTTGGCCGCCGCCGCGTTGTGCGTCCTGCTGGGCGTGCCCATGGCGGCGGTGCTGGCCCGGGTCCGGTGGCGGGCGATGCCGGTGCTGCGGGCACTGGTGTTGCTGCCCTTGGTATTACCGCCGGTGGTGGGCGGTCTGGCGCTGCTGTATCTGTTCGGACGGCACGGCCTGGTGGGCCGTGAGCTGGAGTCGCTCGGCATCCGCATCGCGTTCAGCACGACGGCGGTGGTGCTGGCGCAGACGTTCGTCGCGCTGCCGTTCCTGGTGATCACCCTGGAGGGCGCGATGCGCACCGCGGGTGACCGGTACGAGCGGATCGCGGCGACCCTGGGCGCGCGGCCGTCCGTGGTGTGGTGGCGGGTGACCTTGCCGCTGCTGCGCCCGGCCCTGGTGTCGGGCACGGTGCTGGTGTTCGCGCGGGCGCTGGGCGAGTTCGGCGCGACCCTCACCTTCGCGGGCAGCCTGCAGGGCCGGACCCGCACCCTGCCGTTGGAGATCTATCTGCAACGTGAGTCCGATCCGGATGCCGCGGTGGCCCTTTCGCTGCTGCTGGTGCTGGTCGCCGCGGTGATCGTGCTGGTCGCGTACCGGCGAACGCTAACGTGACCACCATGTCGCCGATCTTCGCCTCCCGTGCCGAGCGCATCGTCGATGCGCTGCTGACCGCCGATCCGCACCTGGCCGCCGAGGTCGGTGATCATCGCGCCGATGACCGGCTGCCGGATCTGTCGCCGGGTGCGGTGGCCGAGCGGGTCGCGCTGCTGCGCGACGCCTCGCACACATTGGCCGAGGTGGATCCCGACGACCTCGCGCCGGAGGACGGCGTCGATCTGGCGTTGCTGCAGCAGCGGGTCGACGGCCTGCTCTTCGAACTCACCGAGATCCGCGAGCACGAGTGGAATCCGCTGGTGCACAATCCCGGTCCGCTGCTGCATCACCTGATCGCCCGTCCGTTCGCGCCCGCCGAGGTGCGGCTGGAGGCGCTGCGTGCCCGGCTCACCGCGCTGCCGGATGCGCTGGCCACGGCGCGCGCGGTGCTCGGTGACATGCCGGGCGTCCATGTCGGGACCGCGATCGGTCAGTTCGACGGGGTGGCCGCGCTGGTGCGCGACCAGGTGCCGGTGCTGGCCGCCGAGGCGCCCGGGTTCGTCATCGAGCCCGCCGCCGCGGGTGCGGTGTCGGCGCTGAAGGAGTTCACCTCCTGGCTGGCCGGTCGGCTGGACGGCGCGGACCGTGATCCGCGCCTGGGCCGTCGGTTGTGGGAGGCCAAGCTCTGGCACACCCTCGACACCGAACTGGGCTCGCGGGAGATCCTGGACCGCGCCCACCGTCATCTCGAGCAGCTGACCGGCGAAATCCGTTCGGCGGCGGCCGAACTGCTCGGCGTCGCGCACCCAGACGACGACACCGTGCGCCGCGCGCTGGAGCGGGTGTCGGCCGAGTGCCCGTCGAACGACACGGTGGTGGCCGTGGCCACCGACGCGCTCGCCGAGGCCACCGCCTTCGTCCGCGAGCACGACCTGGCGTCGCTGGTCGAGGACCCGCTGGTGATCCAGGAGATGCCGGAATTCGCCCGCGGGGTGGCGGTGGCCTACTGCGATTCGGTGGGTCCGCTCGAAACCGCCGAGCTCCCCACCTTCTTCGCCATCGCTCCGACCCCGGAGGAGTGGTCGCCGGAGCGGGCGGCGTCGTTCTATCGGGAATACAACGACCACATGATGCGCAATCTGACCGTGCACGAGGCCATGCCCGGCCACTATCTCCAGTTGGCGCGGGCCCGCCGCTTCCGCGGTTCGACCGCGGCCCGCGCATTGTGCTCGAGCGGGACCTTCATCGAGGGCTGGGCCGTATACACCGAGAAGCTCATGGCCGACGCCGGTTTCGGCGGGCTCCCGGTCCGGTTGCAGCAGTTGAAGTCCCACCTCCGCATGACCATCAACGCCATCCTGGACCAGTCGGTGCACTGCGACGCCATGACCGAGTCGGAGGCCATGCGCCTGATGCTCGACCGCGGCTTCCAGGAGGAGGGCGAGGCCGCCGGCAAATGGCGTCGCACCCTGCTCACCTCCACCCAGCTCTCCACCTATTTCGTCGGCTACACCGAGGTGGCCGCAGTGGCCGCGGCGCGCCCCGCCGCCACTCCCCTGCGGGACTGGCACGACGCGATGCTCGCGCACGGCTCCCCCGCGCCGCGCCACCTGGGCACCCTGCTGGGAGAGCTGACGCCGTGACCGGGCTCGAGGTGTCCGCCCGCCTGCACGACCGGGATGTCCGGGTGGCCGTGGAGGTTCCGGCCGGTGCGGTGCTGGCGGTCCTCGGCCCCAATGGCGCGGGCAAGTCGAGCCTGCTGGATGTGGTTGCGGGCCTGGCCGTTCCGGATGAGGGGTATGTCCGGCTCGATGGGCGTGCGCTGACCGACACCGCGAAACGTCTCGCGGTGCCGCCGCATCAGCGGGGCGTATCCCTGCTGGCGCAGGATGCCCTGCTGTTCCCGCATCTGTCGGTGGAGGCGAATGTCGCGTTCGGCCCTCGCAGCCGCGGTATGCGCGGCAAGGCCGCGGTGGCGCTCGCGCGGGAGTGGTTGCGGGCGGTGGAGGCGGAGGACCTGGCGGACCGTTCGCCCGATTCCCTGTCGGGCGGTCAGGCGCAGCGGGTGGCCCTGGCCCGGGCGCTGGCCGTGCATCCGCGGGTGCTGCTGCTCGACGAACCCATGGCGGCATTGGATGTGACCGCGGCCCCGGCCATGCGGGCGTTGCTGCGCAAGGTGCTGCGCCCGCACGGCGAGGACGCCGCCTTCGCGGATGCGCGTCCCGCGGCGACGATCCTGGTCACCCACGACATCATCGACGCGGTCACGCTGGCGGATCGGGTTGTCGTGATCGAGTCCGGCCGGGTCATCGAATCAGGTTCCGTCACCGAGGTTCTCGCCCGCCCGCGTAGCCGTTTCGCGGCCCGGATCGCCGGGGTGAACCTGATTCTCGGCACGGCGGTGCCCGGTGACAGCGTGGGGCTGGGCGCCGTGACGGACGGCCGCGCCGAGGTTTTCGGCCGGGCCGAGGACCAGTGGACGCCCGGTGGCGACGCCGCGGCGGTGTTCTCGCCCGCCGCGGTGGCGGTGCATCGGGACCATCCCGAGGGCAGTCCCCGCAATGTGTTCCGGGTGACGGTGTCCGAGCTGGAGGATCGCGGCGGGATCGTGCGGGTGCGCGCGGTGGACGGCCCGGGGGCCACCGCGGGCCTGGCTGCGGATCTGACCCCGGCCGCGGTGGCCCGGCTGGGCGTGGCCCCGGGTATGGAGGTGTATTTCGCGGTGAAGGCGACCGAGGTGGACGTCTACGCGTATTGACGCCCGGAGTACCGCCGGAAGCACACGCATGTCACTGTGATCCATGACACAGTTTTTGTCGTGAGATTCTTGTCGCCGGATGCGGGCGCGCCGACAATCGGATCATGACGACAGCGAGAGGACGCGGATGACGCTGGATCTGAACAGCGACCTCGGTGAAGGTTTCGGTGACTGGGCCATGGGCGATGACGCCGCCATGCTGGACGTGGTCACCAGCGCCAACATCGCCTGCGGCTTCCATGCGGGCGATCCGGCCATCATGCGCCGCACCTGCGCCCTGGCCGTGGCGAAGGGCGTCCGCATCGGCGCGCAGGTGGGCCATCGCGATCTGGCTGGATTCGGCCGTCGCGCCATCGCCGTCACCCCGGCCGAACTGCGGGAAGAGACGCTGTATCAGATCGGCGCGTTGGCGGGCTTCGCCGCCGCGGCCGGGGATCGGGTCCGCTACGTGAAACCCCATGGCGCGCTGTATCACCAGGCCGCCGCGGATCGGGCGCTGGCCGAGGCGATCGTGGCGGCGCTGCGCGACTTCGACCCCGAGCTGGCGCTGCTGGGCCCGGCGGGTACGGAACTCGAGCTTGCGGCCCAGGACGCTGGAACTCCCTTCGTCGGTGAGGGTTTCGCCGATCGCGCCTACACCCCCGAAGGTTTGCTCGCCCCACGTGGGCTGCCGGGCGCGGTGCTCGGCGCGGACGCGGCGGTAGCGCAGGCGCTGTCGATCGCGTGGCATGGCAAGGCGACGGCCGTGGACGGCGGCGCGGTGGTGGTGACGGCCGCCAGCATCTGCGTGCACGGCGACACCCCGGCGGCGGTCGACATGGCGCGCCGGATACGCGCGGCGCTCGACGAATCCGGGACGCCCGTGCGGGCGTTCATCTGATCGGGATGGTACGCGGTGACCGATCCCAGGCAGATTGAAGCCGCCGGTGCGGTGCGGGCGGCGGGTGACCGTGCGCTGCTGGTGATTCCGCCACTGCGCGCCATGGTCGCCGAGCTGTTGTCCGCGCTGGAACCGCGGCCCCGTGGCGTGCTGGATGTGCTGCCCGCCGCCGAAACCGTGCTGGTGACCCTGGATTCGCCGCGGTCGCTGGAGCCGGTGCGAAAGCGGTTGCTGGCCTTGCTGAACCGGCTGGACACGGCGGCCCGGGTCGATGCCGGTGATCGGCGGTCACCGGCGCGGCCTTCCGCCTTCGACGGCTGGAGTCGTGACGATGCCGTGGGCGATCGGGGTGAGCGGGCCGCGCCACGCGAACCGGTCGTGATCCCGGTCCGCTACGACGGCGAGGATCTGCCCGAGGTCGCGTGCCTGCTCGGCCTCTCCGAGGCCGAGGTCGTCGCCCAGCACACCGGGACCGTATGGCATTGCGCCTTCGTGGGTTTCGCGCCCGGTTTCGGCTATCTGGAATCATTCGACGCCCGGCTGACCGTGCCGCGGCGCGCCCAGTCGCGGACCGTGATCCCGGCGGGCGCGGTGGCCTTGGCGGGCGGCTATTCGGCCGTCTACCCGCGCTGCAGCCCGGGCGGATGGCAGCTGATCGGCACCACCGATTCATCGATGTGGGATGTGGACCGGGATCCGCCCGCCCTCGTGCACGCGGGGACGCCGGTCCGGTTCGTCGACGCGGGGAGGTAAGTCATGAGCGCACTGCGGGTCGATCGGGTGGGGCCACTGGCCACCATTCAGGATCTGGGCCGTCCCGGCTGGTTCGACTCCGGGGTGGGCGCGGCCGGGGCCGCGGACCGGGCCTCGCTACGGCTGGCGAACCGACTGGTCGGCAACTTCGAAGGCGCCGCGGGCATCGAGGTGCTCCTGGGCGGACTGGAATTACTGGCCCAGCGGCGTGTCACGGTGGCGGTGACCGGCGCGTCGGCCCCCGTCACCGTCGACGACCGCCCGATGGGCACTGCCTGCGTGCTGGAAATCGAGGAGGGCCAACGGCTTCGGCTGGGTTTCGCCGCCACCGGCCTGCGCAGTTATGTGGCGGTGCGCGGCGGGATCGAGGTCTTGCCGGTGCTGGGTTCTCGCAGCCGCGACACCCTCTCCGGTATCGGCCCCGAACCCCTGCGCCCGGGCGACCTGCTGCCGGTGGGCCCGCCGCCGCGCGCGCTGCCGATCGTGGATGTCGCGCCGGTTCCGGCACTGGGCAACGACCTGCTCACCGTGCGCGCGGTACCCGGCCCGCGGGCCGACTGGTTCACCGATGCCGCAGCGCTTTTCGCGGGCGAGTGGTCGGTATCCCCGGACACCGACCGGATCGGCGCGCGGCTGGACCGGCGGCACGGGCCGGCGTTGCGGCGCAGCGTCGCCGGTGAATTGCCCACGGAGGGTATGGCCTTGGGCTCGGTGCAGGTGCCGCCCAGCGGTCAGCCCGTGGTCTTCCTCGCGGATCATCCGATCACCGGCGGCTATCCGGTGATCGCGGTGGTGGTGGACGCCGACGTGGACACGGTGGCGCAGGCCCGGCCGGGGCAGTCGCTGCGCTTCCGCCGCATCGAGTGACAGCGCGTCGTCACGGATTCCGTTGCGCTACTTCAGCTTGGCGTGCATGAGGTACACGTTGTAGCTGTTCCACGCCGACATGGTGAAGTACAGATCGTTCCCGCTCGACCAGGGATGGACGAATCCGCCGTAGGTGGTGGGATATTCGCGGGTGTCGACCAGCGTCACCGGATCGGTCCACGTCCCCTGCGGTTCGGCGGCGGTGCGCAGTACCAGGGCTCCCCGGTCGAGGTCCAGGTACAGCATCTGCCACCGCCGCGTCGACGCGTCGTACCGCACCGACACCTCCCCCGCGGTCCCGGAAACCACCGGCGTGGCGAGTAATTCGTCGGGTCCGAACGCGGGCACCCAGGTGTTGCCGATCCAGTACTGGTACGCCGACTTGTTGAGCACCTGATCGCTCGGCACCCGGGCCAGCGCGATGGTGCCGAACCGGCCGTTGGGCGTGCCGAACATGTAGGCGTACCCGTCGTGCGGGGTCATCGCCATGACCTGGAACCGCCCGAGTCCGAAAACGTTGTCCCAGCGCGCCCATTCGGATTTGGTCCAGGTGTCGCCGCCGTCGTCGGACCAGGCCAGCCCGCCCAGAGTGGTCCACCACATGCCGGGCTCGAGGCGGCTCCACCGCGCCACCGACATGTAGGTCAGGTACTGCCGGCCGTGCAGCGCGAATCCCGAGGTGGGGATGGTGGTGATCTCGAAATTGTCGACCTTGCGGCTGGCCAGGATCTCGGCCGCGTGGCAGCGGCTGTCCTGGGCGAAGGTGTCCAGCACCAGGCCCTTGGACAGGTCGCGCTCGGTGCTGAAGGCGATGGCGTTGCTGCGCCAGTCCTGGTCGCCGTTGCCCGCCCCGACCGGCTCCCAGCCCTTGCCGAAGGTGTCGCCGAACACGACGGCGATCCGCCCGGGCTCGGTCTCCCACATGAGGCCGAGGTCGGTGCCGTCCACCGACCAGCGCATGTCGGTCCGGTTGCTGGAGCCGTGCCCGGTCACCTGGTTCACCAGCTCGAGTGCGTCGAGCGCGACGGGGGCGACGGGTGCGGCGACCGGCGCGGGCGCCAGCGACGGCACGGCCGGTGCGGGCTGCGGCTGCGGTTCGGGGGGCTCCCCGCCGGGGATCAGGATCGGAATGGTCTCGGGGACCTGATCGATCTGCAGCCGCGGCAACGGGATTCCGCCCGATCCGCTGTTCGCCGACGGCGGGGGCGCGGGTTCGGGTGCCGGCTCGGTGGGCGGCTCGTCGGTGGTGTCCTCGTCATCGCCCGGCTCGGCGGGCTCGGTCTCGGGCGGGAGGTTCTCGGGCCGGGGGCTCTGGTCGGTGCGGATGTCCGGGCACGGGTTGGTGCACGGGTCCGCGGGCAGCGGCGCCGGGTCGATCCGGGTGTTGTTCTGCCGGGGTCCGGGGATCGGGACCGGCGTGAACTTCGGGACCGGGACCTGGATGTGGATGGTGGTGTCCACCGGCGGGGGTGGCGGCGGCGGGAGGTCCGGATTCGGTTCCCGGGCCAGCGGATCGAATCCTGTTTCGCCGCAGGCGTTCAGCGGCGGCGGGGCCCAGGGCGCGAGGGCGTTCGCGGTGGCGGGCACGCCGGGCAGCACCATGACCCCGGCCATCGCCAGGCTGGAGAGTGCCAGTGCCGCAGGTGCTTCGGAGCGCCGCGCAGTCATTGAATCCACGGTATCGGGCCCGGCCGCATCCGGCAGAGCGCTGCCGCGTGTCGCCGGGCCGGTGTGATCGAGCCGATATCTATGCCGCGGACGGACTGGTCCGTCGACGGGAATTCGCCCCGATGGCGACGATTCCGCAGGCGTAGACGGCGGCCGCGGCCACCACCACCGCGGGGGAGCGCCCGTCCGCCGGGATCAGCAGCGCGGTCCCGGCCAGCGCCAGCACGAAGGTGATGTTGAAGATCGTGTCCTGCAGCGCGAACACCTGGCCGCGGTGGGTGTCGTCGATCTCGATCTGCATGGCCGCGTCGCCGGTCAGCTTGATGACCTGCCCGGCCAGCCCGAGCAGGAAGGCCGCCGCGAGCAGCAGCAGTTCCGCCCGCCGCTCGGTCTCGCCGGTGGCGACGGTGATCGGCGTGACCAGGGTCAGCTGCACGACGATCGCGGCCACCAGGCAGCTCACCACGGTGCGCGGGCGGCCCAGCCGCGGGATCAGGAAGGGGGCCACCACGGCCGCGGTCACCAGTCCCGCCCCGGTCGCGGTGATGGCCGCGCTGAACTTGGCGAGGTGGGTGCCGACCGCGGACGCGTCGCCGCGGCGCAGCGCCAGCACCATGAGCAGGGTGTCCGCGCCGAACACGATGCGGTGCGCGCCGATCCCGAGGAAGGCGGTGGTCACGTCCCGCGATCCCCAGGCCGCGGTGGCGCCCCGGTGCAGTCCGGCCATGATGGCCCGCACGGTGGCGAGCCCGCCCGCGGTGTCGCCGGTGGGCCCGTCCCGGTCGGGACCCAGTGCCCGGGGCCGGAATCCGGCCACCACCAGCCCGCTCACGATCGAGCCCGAGGCGCTGGCGGCGGTCGCCACCGCGGACGCGAAGTCACCGGCCCCGATCAGCCCGATGAGCGAGAACCCCAGGCCCGCGCCGAGAATCGCGCATCCGGACGCCACCGTCGCCAGCACCGAGTTCATCGGGACCAGCCAGCGCTGGGACAGCACCTTGGGCAGGGACGCGGACACGCCCGCGCCGACGAAGCGGCTCACCCCGACCACGGCCAGCGCGCCCAGCAGGAGCGGGGTGGCCCGGATCCCGGCCAGCAGCCCGGCCGCGGTCGCCAGGATGAGCACCGCGCGCAGCAGGTTGGCGTACAGCAGCACCCGGCGGCGGTCCCAGCGGTCGAGCAGCGCGCCCGCGAACGGCCCGATGATCGAATACGGCAGCAGCAGCGCGGCGAAGCCCCCGGCGATGGCCAGCGGATCGGTCTGCCGCTCGGGGTTGAACAGGATCGCGCCCGACAGCGCGGCCTGGAACATGCCGTCGCCGAACTGCCCGGTGAGCCGGACCATGGTCAGGCGCAGGGTGCCCGGGTTCTCACGCAGCGCGGCCGTCACCGCGGCGAGCCGGGTGCGCGGCTCGGCGGGCGGGGGCGCGGTCACCGGGACGGGTGCGTGGTCACCAGGGCGAACACGGCGGCGCGCATGTCATCGGCCATGGGCAGGTTGTCGACGGTGTCGGAATCGATCCACTGGTAGTGGTCGTGCTCGAGCGGGTCGAGCCGGATCTCGCCGGGTTCGGCCTCGACCACGAAGCTGTATTTGCGGACCCGCGACTTGGTGCGGGTGGCGTAGTCGAAGCCGCCCAGCACATCGGTGATGTTCACGACCCGCAGCCCGGTCTCCTCGAACAGTTCGCGGGCCACGCAGTCGGCGAAGGTCTCCCCCGATTCCACGCCGCCGCCCGGCAGTTCCCACATCCCCGCGTGCGAGCCTTCCTCGACACGCCGTACGACCAGGAGTTTGCCGTCCCGGAAGACGGCCACGCCCATGACGAAATGAGCGATCCCCTCGCTCTCGGCCTGCTGCCGGAGTTCGCGCTCGATGCCCGCGAGTACCTCGGGTCGCATCCCCCTGCTCTCCCTCCCGTTTCGCTTGCGGCACATCATGATACGGTCGCCGACCGAAACCCGCTGATGGTCGGGGCGGGATCCGGGAACGGGGCGACCGGGCGACCGGACAATCGCCGAGCATTTGCCCGGGTCGATTGCCGGAAGCGTAGTACCTGGTCGGCGGCAGGTGGGGCGGCGCTGCCCGCACGCTAGAATTTAACCCGGAATTCAAGTTGGGCCGCTGTATCGGCCCCTACCCTGGAATCCGATCGGTGCTCGCCGGTGAGAGGAGTACGGCGGTGTCCACCCTCACGACACCACACATCGATATCCATCGTGGCGGCGACCGCATGAAAACCCGTGTGGCGTGGCTGGATTCGAAGCATTCTTTCTCCTTCGGAGAACACTACGATCCAGACAACACCCATCACGGCCTGCTGCTGGTCAACAACGAGGACATCGTCCTGCCGGGCGAGGGGTTCGAGACCCATCCGCACCGGGACATGGAGATCGTCACCTGGGTGCTCAGCGGCAGCCTGGTGCATCAGGATTCCTTGGGCCATAACGGCGTCATCTACCCGGGTCTGGCCCAGCGGATGAGCGCCGGCACCGGCATCCTGCACTCCGAGAAGAACGACTCCTGGCGGCTCAGCAATGCGCCCGAACACCAGGAGCCGGTGCATTTCGTGCAGATGTGGGTGGTGCCCGACGACTCCGGGCTGACCCCCGGCTACCAGCAGCTGGAGATCGACGCCGAACTCGCGAGCGGCGACCTGGTCACGGTGGCCTCGGGCCTGCCCCGCTACCGCGACCGCACGGCAATCGCCATCGCCAGCAGCCATTCCGCCATGCATGTGGCCCGGATGCCCGGTGAGGGCGCCGAGGTCCGCCTACCCGAGGCCCCCTACCTGCATGTTTTCGTCGCACGCGGCGAGGTGGAGATGGAGGGCGCGGGGACCCTGTACGAGGGTGACGCGGTCCGGCTGGCCCGCAGCGGCGGCCAGCGGGTCACGGCCAACCTGCCCTCGGAGATCCTGGTGTGGGAAATGCATGCCCGGCTCGGCGGGCAATAGCATCGGCCCATGAACCAGTACCCGCCGCCGGACCAGTACGGTCAGTACCCGCCGCAGCAGGGGCAGCCGGGGAACTACCCGCCGGGCGCGTACCCGCCGGCGGGCAACTATCCGCCGCCGGGCGGCGGGCAGTACTGGCAGGAGTCGCCGCAGCGCAAGGGCATGGCGATCACCGCCCTGGTGTTCGGCATCATCGGCCTGCTGACGTTCTGGACCGTCCTGTTCACCATCGTCGGCCTGATCTGCGGCGTGGTGGCCATCGTGCTGGGCCTGATCGCGGTGATGAAGGCGCGGCGCGGGGCGGCCGGCGGCTTCGGGATGGCGCTGACGGGCACGATCATGGGTGTGATCAGCCTGATCGGCGGCGCGGTGATCGGCGTGCTGGTGTGGACGGTGTTCAAGGACACCGGTGCCACCGACTTCCTGGACTGTGTCCGCGACGCCAATGGCGATCAGGCCAAGGTCGATCAGTGCCAGCGCGAGTTCGATCAGCGGCTGGAGGACAAGTTCAGCGTGACGCTCACACCGGTTCCGACGCGCTGACGCCACCGGTGCTGGATCCGGCTGCCCCCGGGTGGCATTCGCGTACGGCGGCCAGCACTTCCGACAGTTCCGGTCGAAAGTCCCCTTCCGGCGGGTGAATCCAGGTGCGGTAGGCGTTGTGCTCGTCGGTGGGTGAGGGCAACACGATGGTGCTGCCGGGCTGCGCAACGGATGCGCAATCGCGGAACAGATCCGAGAACAGCGCGATGTCGAGATACGAGTCGTCGCTGGGGCCGGTGAGGAAGGTCCAGCGGCCGGAGCGCGGATGGGCGACGACCGGACCGCGCCGCTCGCGTGCGGTGAGCTGGTCGCGGACCCTGCGGCCCAGCTCGGCGGGCATGGTCACGGCGCCGACGGCCCCGACCTCCAACATGATTCGGCCCAGCGTCGAATCCACCACGCCGTACAGCCCGTGGTCCTTGCGGTAGCGTCTGCACCGGGCCAGCGCTTCCTGGGTGGCGGTGTACAACGACGGGTCCAGCGCGCTCATGGCGAACCTCCTGCTACCGACAGTAAGCCCGCGCAATCACTATGACAATAGTCACACGCCAGCGAGTTTCGCGGCGTAGCATCGGTCGCCATGGCACCTGTCTCGCCCACCGTCGCCCGGTGGGAGCTGGTCCTGCGGCTCCGTGAATTACGCGAGCAGTGCGGCTTCGATTCGGCGACGTTCGCCAAGCGCGTCGGCTTCACCCCGGCCAATTGGTCGCATGTGGAGAAGGGCCGCCGCGTCCTCACCGCCACCACCATCGGCCCGGTGCTGGAGCTGCTGGAGGTGGAGGGCGAGGAGCGCGACGAACTGCTGGAGCTGCTGCTGCTCAGCAAGGAGCGCGGCTGGTGGGCGAAGTCCTCGGCGCTGATCGGGCCTGAGCTGCAACGGTATTACGGTATGGAGCTGGGCGCGGAGAGCATCCTCAGCTACGACAGCCTGGTGGTGCCGGGCCTGCTGCAGACCGAGGAATACGCGCGGGCGCTGATCAGCGCCGACGTCATGATCCGTCCGGTGCAGGTGGAACAGCTGGTGGCGGTGCGGCTGAAACGGCAGGAACGGCTGCGCGGCGACGACCGGGTGGAGCTCACCGCGGTGATCGGCGAGGCCACCCTGTTGCAGCAGATCGGCGGCCCGAAAGTATTGCGCGGCCAACTCGAACATCTGGCGACACTGCTGGACGAACTGGATTCCATTTCGGTGCGGGTGATTCCGTTCACCGCGACACGCGGCGCGATGCTGGGTGGCTCGAGTTTCCATCTGCTGGATTTCGCTTCCGAAAGTCTTCCCACCTTCACCTGGGTGGAGAGCGCGGTTTTCGGTGGGGCCGTGGAGGATCCGGATCAGATTCGCGATCTGCGGTTCGCATTTGTGCGCGCACTCGACCAATCCCTTGGTCGCGCAGAATCTTTGGAGCTCATCAAACGCTATTCGCAAGGGTAGGAGACGCATGCGTAACGGTAAAATGCTGCACATGCTTACCACCGCGAAGTATCAGCCGGAATCCAGCGGCTGGTTCACGTCGACTCGTACCAATAACGGAAATCAGTGCGTGGAGGTTCGATTCGACGGTGATGCGGTGCTCATCCGCGACAGCAAGTACCGGCGCAATCCGGAACATCGCCCTGACGACGAGCCCATCATCACCGTCACCGCGGCCGAATGGATGACATTCCTGGCCGCCGTGCTGGGCCGCCATATCCACCGCACCGCGCTCATCGCGGAGACCGGTGCGGACGGCCACACCTCACTCCGGCACGGACCGATCACCCTGGTGTACACCCCCGGCGAATGGCGCGCTTTCGTCGACGGGGCCCGGGACGGGGAATTCGATCGGGTGCCGGTCGGCGCCTGAATCGGTGCGTTCACCCATCGTGAACGCAATGGGTGCGAAGTTCGCACACCCCGGCCGGATGCCCTCGCAATGGGCATACTGGACACCGTGACTTCGCAGCTGACGCCTCCCTCCGGTATCGACCTGTCCTTCCGTGACGCGGACGTTCGGGTGCAGGACGACCTGTTCGCGCACGTCAACGGCAAATGGCTGGACACCTATGAAATCCCGGCCGACCGGGCGGTCGACGGTGCCTTCCGCACGCTCTACGACCAGGCCGAACTGGATGTGCAGAAGATCATCCAGGACGCCTCGGCCGCCGACGCCGCGCCCGGCTCCGAAGAACGCAAGATCGGCGATCTGTACAACAGCTTCATGGCCGCCGAGGTCATCGAGGCCGCGGGCCTGACCCCGATCGCCGAGGAGCTGGCCGCCGTCGCCGCGGTCGCCGACCGCGCGGAGTTCGCCGCCCTCATCGGCCGCCTGCAGCGCACCGGCGTCGGCGGCGCGCTGGCCTTCTACGTCGACACCGACGACAAGAACTCCACCCGCTACCTGGTGCACGCCACCCAGTCCGGCATCGGCCTGCCCGACGAGTCGTACTACCACAAGGACGAATACGCGGAGATCCGCGCGAAGTACGTCGCCCACATGCGCCGCATGTTCGAGCTGGCGGGCCTGGACTACGACGCGCAGCGGGTCTTCGACCTGGAAGCCAAGCTGGCCGCGGGCCATTGGGACGTCGTGCGCCGTCGCGACGCCGAATTGAGCTACAACCTGGTGACTTTCGCGGACCTGGCCGCGGAGAACCCGGAATTCGACTGGACCGCGTGGACTTCCGCGCTGGCCGCCGGCCTGGACCGCTCGGGCGCGGAGCTGTTCGCGGAACTGGTGGTGCGCCAGCCCGATTACGTGCGCACCTTCGCCCAGACCTGGGCGTCGGAGTCGCTGGAGGACTGGAAGGGCTGGGCCGCCTGGCGAGTCGTGAAGGCCCGCGCCCCGTATCTCACCGAGGCCCTGGTCGAGGAGAGCTTCGACTTCTACGGCCGCACCCTGACCGGCGCGCAGGAGAACCGGGAGCGCTGGAAGCGCGGCGTCTCCCTGGTGCAGGACCTGCTCGGCGAGGCGGTCGGCAAACTCTACGTGGCCCGGCACTTCCCGCCCGCGGCCAAGGCGCGCATGGTCGAGCTGGTGGAGAACCTGCAGGAGGCCTACCGCCGCAATATCTCCCAGCTGGAGTGGATGGGCCCGGACACCCGGCAGGCCGCGCTGGCCAAGCTGGAGAAGTTCACCCCCAAGATCGGCTACCCGGAGGAGTGGCGCGACTACACCGCAGTCACCGTGGATCCCGCCGACGTGGTGGGCAATTACCGCAGCGGGTACGCCGCCGAGCACGACCGGGATCTGAACAAGCTGGGCGGCCCGGTGGATCGCGGTGAATGGTTCATGACCCCGCAGACGGTGAACGCCTACTACAACCCGGGCATGAACGAGATCGTCTTCCCGGCCGCGATCCTGCAGCCGCCGTTCTTCGACATGAACGCCGACGACGCCGCCAACTACGGCGGAATCGGCGCGGTCATCGGCCACGAGATCGGCCACGGCTTCGACGATCAGGGTTCGAAGTACGACGGCGACGGCAACATGATCGACTGGTGGACCGAGTCGGACCGCACCGAGTTCGGTAAGCGCACCAAGGCGCTGATCGCCCAGTACAACACCTTCTCGCCCAAGGACCTGTCCGA
The DNA here is from genome assembly GCF_042732555.1 of Nocardia sp. NPDC059764. Classification (NCBI taxonomy): domain Bacteria; kingdom Bacillati; phylum Actinomycetota; class Actinomycetes; order Mycobacteriales; family Nocardiaceae; genus Nocardia; species Nocardia sp. NPDC059764. The sequence continues at coordinate 25,270 of NZ_JBHWHH010000010.1, read as the reverse complement.
CGACCACACGGTCAACGGCGAGTTCACCATCGGTGAGAACATCGGCGATCTGGGTGGTCTCTCGATCGCCCTGGAGGCGTACAAGATCGCCACCGAGGGTCAGAACTCCCCTGTCCTCGACCAGCTGACCGGCTTGCAGCGCGTGTTCTTCGGCTGGGCGCAGGTGTGGCGCACCAAGGCTCGCTCGGAGGAGGCGATTCGCCGTCTCGCGGTCGATCCGCACTCCCCGCCGGAGTTCCGTTGCAATGGCGTCGTCCGCAACCTCGACAGCTTCCACGAAGCCTTCGAGGTCACTCCCGGCGATGCTCTCTACCTGGATCCCGCCGAGCGCGTGAAGATCTGGTGATCACTCACCGCTGATGACCTCGAGCCCCGTCCCGACGGGTGGGGCTCGAGGCCAGGGAGTGGTGGATCAGCGCAGGCGCTCTTCGGTTTCGGCGTCGAAGAAGAACAGTTCGTCCTGCTTGGGCGTCAGGTAGAGCCGGTCGCCGAGCGCGACCTGGAAGCGCCGGTCGACGCGCGCCACCACCCGGCCCGAACGGCTGGACCATTCGTCGGCCACGCCGTGCGAGTAGACGAACGACTCCGAGCCCAGCTCCTCGAGCAGCTCCACCTCGACCGCGAGCGCATCGCTCGCGTCGGTGGTGACCTCCCACGATTCCGGCCGGATGCCGATGATGACGCTCGCGCGGTCGACGCTGTGCGGCAGCGGGATTCGCAGCTCGTTCAGCACGGCCGCGCCCTCGCGCACGGGCGCGGTGAGCAGGTTCATGCCGGGGGATCCGATGAATCCGGCGACGAAGGTGTTGACCGGGTTGTCGTAGAGCTCCCGCGGCGCGGCGACCTGCTGCAGCTTCCCGTCCTTCATCACCGCCACCCGGTGTCCCATGGTCATGGCCTCGACCTGGTCGTGGGTGACGTAGACGGTGGTGGTGCCGAGCCGCTTCTGCAGCGCGGCGATCTGCGAGCGGGTCGAGACCCGCAGTTTCGCATCGAGATTCGACAGCGGTTCGTCCATGCAGAACACCTGCGGCCGCCGCACGATGGCCCGGCCCATGGCGACGCGCTGCCGCTGGCCGCCGGACAGCCGCGCGGGTTTGCGGTCCAGCAGGTCCTCGAGCTCCAGCATGGCCGCGGCCTCCTTCACCCGAACCAGGGTGTCGGCCTTGCTCATTCCGGCATTGCGCAGCGCGAATCCCATATTGTCGGCCACGGTCATGTTCGGGTAGAGCGCGTAGCTCTGGAACACCATGGCCACGTCGCGCGAGCGCGGCGGCAGGCCGGTGACGTCCAGGCCGCCGATGCGCAGCCGCCCGGCGGTCACCGCTTCGAGACCCGCCAGCATGCGCAGACTGGTGGACTTGCCGCAGCCCGAAGGCCCGACCAGCACCAGGAATTCGCCGTCGGCGATCTCCAGGTTCAGGTCGTCGACCGCGGGGCCGGGCGCACCCGGATAGGTGAGGGAAACACCCTCGAACTGCACAGTCGCCATGGCGGGCGGGTCTCCTTGTCCAATACTCGCGCTGCCGGGGGCCTCCGTGGTTACGCAGGCAAGCGCGGGGAGGCGGAGCGACGCCTCCGGCCCCTGACGGCAGCGTGAGGGCTAGTTCTTACTTGGGCAGCTTGGGCGTGATCTGCCGGTCGATGATGGTCTGCAGCTGGTTGCCGATATCGCCGAAAGCACCTGCGACATCCCGGTTCTGCAGGCCGATCTGCTCGAGCCCGGTGCCGATGATCTGGTCGCCGCCGGGCACGAACACGCGCGCGTAGTTCTGCGGCTTGGTCAGCGGCAGCTGGTCGATGGCGGTCTTGAAGTTCGGGTTCTTGGACAGGAAGTCCGCCATGCTCGGATCCTGCTGCGCCGACTTGCGCACCGGAATGTAGCCGGTGGCCTGCGAGAAGTAGGAGGTGTTGGCCGCGTTGGTGATGAAGTCGATGAACTTCAGCGCGTTCTCCTTCCGGGCGTCGCTGATGCGCGACGGAATCGCCAGGCCCGCACCACCGGTGGTGGCGCCCGCCCGGTTCGGATGCGGCAGGAAGCCGGTGCCGAATTCGGTCTTGCCCGCGGAGTTGGTCTTGATGCTCTTGAGGTCACCGGTGGAGCCGATGGCGGAGGCGATGATGCCGTTGCCGAAGTCGACCGCGTACGTGGGCCGGATGCTGGCGTACTTCTTGGTGTTGATGGAGTCGCGCAGGTACTGGCCGGCCTTCACGGTGGCCGGGTCGCTGAACTTCAGCTTCCACTCGTCGGAGTACGCGCCGCCGAAGGTCCAGCACGGGCCCTGGAAGGTCCAGGCCAGGTAGTTCTTCGCGTCGCCCCAGCCGTGCGCCCACTTGTCGCCGCCGAGCACGCCCTGGATCTTGGGGCCCCACTCGTCGAATTCGTCCCAGCTGTTCGGGGTGCGGTCGGGCAGCCCGGCCTTCGCCCAGACGTCCTTGTTGTAGTAGAAGATCTGCGTCGAGCGCGAGTAGGGCAGCGCCCAGGTCTTGCCGTTGAACTTGTAGTCGCCGATGAAGGTGTCCACGTAATCGGACACGTTCACCCCGGCACTGGCGAAGTGGCTGTCCAGCGGCTCGATGGTGCCGTTGAGCGCGTAGTTGAACCACCACACGTCGGACAGGATGACCACGTCGGGCAGTTCGCCGCCGGAGAGCGCGGCATTGAACTTGGTCGCGACCTCCTCGTAGTTCTTGCCGGCGTCGACCAGGTTGACCTTCAGGTCCGGGTACTTGGCCTGGAACCGGTTGATCAGCTCGGTTTCCTGGTCCTTGGAGGTGCCCGGGTGGTTGGACCAGAAGGTGATGGTCTTCGAGTCGCCGCCCTGGGTGCCGCCGCCACCGGAACCGGCGCACGCGGTCAGGGCCGCGGCGCCGGCGGCCGCACCGGCCAGGCCGAGGAAGCCGCGACGCGAGAGCGCGGGAAATCGTGATTCGGACACAGGGATCTCCTTCTGGGACTTAACCCTTGACCGCACCGGAGGTGAGGCCCTTGATCATCTGGCGCTGGAGCACCAGGAAGACGACGAGGATGGGAAGCATGGTCAGGATGACCCCGGCCATGACCGGTCCCCAGTTGGTGACGCTGGGGTTCTCGGTGTTCTGGAGCAGGGTCAGGCCGACCGGCAGGGTGGCGACCCGCGCGTCGTCGGCCATCAGGAACGGCCACAGGTATTCGTTCCACTCGTTCACCAGGGTGACCACCGCGAACGCCACCATGGTGGGCCCGGACATGGGCAGCACCACCCGGGTCAGCAGCCGCCACCAGCCCGCGCCGTCCATCCGCGCCGCCTCGATCACCTCGGAGGGCAGCGACAGGAAGTGGTTGCGCATGAGGAAGGTGCCGAAGGCGACGCCGCAGAGCGGAACGATGATGCCCTGGAAGGTGTTCCGCCAGCCCAGCTGCGCGATGAGCGCGTAGTTGGAGATGATGGTGATCTGGTTGGGCACCATGAGCGCCGCGATGATCACCAGGAACACGATGTTCTTGCCGGGGAAGCGCAGGAACACCAGCCCGTAGGCGCTGAGCACGCCGAGCACGAACTTCACCGCGGACACGACGCTGGTCACGATGATGGAGTTGCGCAGGAACTGCCAGAACGGCAGCGTGGTGGTGGCGTCGTGATAGTTGGAGGCCAGCCACTGTTTCGGCCAGTAGCTGACCGGCTGGGAGTAGACCTCCGCGTGCGCCATGAACGAGCGCGTGAGGATGTAGTACAGCGGGACGCCGATGATGATCAGCACGCACACCATGGCGGCGTAGCCGAACACCTTGGCCCACAGCTCCTGATCGTTGAATGCGCGCAGTAGGTTCAGCCGCTTCACTTCTCGTCCCCTCGGTCCATGACGCGCACCTGGATCAATGTCACGATCAGCAGCACCAGGAACATGATGGTGGCGACGGCCGCGCCGTAGCCCGCCCGCTGGTTCACCCAGGATTCGCGATAGACCTGGTAGATCATGGTGGTGGTGCCGGTGCCGATGGGCCCGCCGCGCGTCATCACATTGATGAGGTCGAAGACCTGCAGCGAGTTGAGCAGCACCGTGATCGACAGGAAGTAGGTGGTGGGCCGCAGCTGCGGCAGCAACACCCGGGTGAAGGTGGTCCAGCGGCTCGCGCCGTCGATCTCGGCGGCCTCCATCAGGTCGGTCCGAACGCCTTGCAGCGCCGCCAGATAGATGACGAAGCTGTAGCCGAGGTTCTTCCAGATGTAGGTGACCGTGATCATGAACAGTGCCCAGTGCGGGTCCTGCGCGAAGTCGGGTGAGTGGATTCCCATCCGCTGCAGCAGGTCCGGGATCAGGCCGAAGCCGGGGTCGAAGATGAACTGGAAGCCCACGCCGATGGCCGCGCCGGAGATCACGTACGGCGCGAAGATGGCGGATCGAACCACATTGCGCCCGACCAGTTTGCGGTCCAGCAGCAGCGCGAGGGCCAGGCCCAGGATCATGCTGCCGAGCACCGCGGCGACGGTGAACACGACGGTATTGCCGACGATCTGCCAGGTGTCGTCGCGCCCGAACCATTCGGTGTAGTTGTCGAATCCGACCCAGTTCAGGGTGGTCGCGGAGATATTCCAGTCGGTGAAGGACAGTCGCACGTTGTCGATCAGCGGCCGATAGACGAACAGCCCCAACAGGATCAGGTTGGGCGCGACCAGGACGGTGAAGAGCGCGTAGTCCCGCCAGGGTCTGCTTCGCCACCCGCGCCCGGGGGGCGTCGGGAGTACTCGTTCGGGCCAAGATCGCACCCGCGCAGCTTTACGGCCTATGGCAACTGTCTGGTTAATTCCGGATGGTAGCTCGCTGAACTGTCGGTCGTTCTCCGCCACCGACTGTTCACCGCTCACACCATCTAGGGGCGCGGACATGGGGCGAATCGTACGACCGCCCAAGATGTTTCGAGGCCAAAACCATATGAACGGTTAGCCAACAGCGAGAATGGACGAGCGCCCCGGCCGATGGCCGGGGCGCTCGCTATGAACGTGACGACTGATTTCGAGAGTGTCCGGGTGACTCACCGGGTACCCCCGAAATCGGTTCGCTCCTCAACCGCCGGCACGCGTGCACGAGGGTGAACGGCTCTCGGCCGCGCGCTGAAGGCTCGGGGAGGCGGGGGAGCTCAGTTCCAATCGCCCCAGCCGTCGCCCGTGTTCAGGGTGCCGCCGGCGGTGTTCTGCACGATGACCGGGTCGCCCTTCTGCACGTTCTCCTGGAACCACTTGGCGTCCTCGGTGGAGACGTTCAGGCAGCCGTGCGAGGCGTTGGAGACGCCCTGCTGCGCCACGCTCCACGGGGCGGCGTGCACGAAGATGCCGCTGTTGGACATGCGGGTCGCGTATTCGACCTCGAGCTTGTAGCCCTCGGGCGCGGTGGTCGGCACGCCGTAGGTGGAGGAGTCCATGATCATCTTGCGGTTCTTCTCGCTGACGATGTAGGTCCCGTTCGGGGTCTCGTGACCCTTCTTGCCCATGGAGGTGGGCATGGTCTTCACGACCTCGCCGTTGCGGGTCACGGTGATCATGTGGGTGGTGTCGTCGGCGGTGGTGATGAACTCGTCGCCGATCGTGTAGGCCACGTCGGTGCCGCCGGCCTGCACGGTCACCTTGGAGCCGGCGGGCCAGAAGTTCTCGGGCCGCCAGCGGACCTGCTTATCGCCCATCCAGTAGAAGTGGCCGTTCACCTTGTTGGTGGAGGTGATGCGGATCGACTTCTCGGCGGCGGCGTGGTCGCCGACCGGGTCCTTGAAGTTGATGATGATCGGCATGGCCACGCCGACCACGTCACCGTCGCCGGGGCTGACGTTCGGGGCCGCGAAGTTGGCGGGCGGAATCGGCGCCTTGGCGTTCGGGTCGGTCGGCAGCGAGCCCGGCTCGGGCTGCGGCATGACCGCGGAGGGGGTGCCCGGAATATCCGGACCGCCCGGCCATAGCGGAGTCGCTGAGGCGGGTGCTGCCACCACTGCTCCGGTTGCCGCGATGGCGGCAAGGGCGATCAGTCCCGTCTTTCGATACCGGGTATGGCGCACAGCTTGGTCCTCTCAGATCTTTGTTCTTCACGCAGAACGCGGGCGCACTTCACCCGCAGTAGTCCCAACCCCGCGTTCATTACTACAGCGATCTGTCGAGTGCGCCAACCGCGTTCTGCGAGTTATTCGTACCGACTGCTAGGTGTGCGCCCGGTCACAACACCGTGGGCCGGTTCCTCGGTGGGCGTGTATGCGCCGATGGCGGCGGCGATTCACCGAAAGTGACACCGGTACGGCCGCTTTAGGAGTGATTGCTTCCCAAAACCTACTTGTGATCGAGATCACCGACATCGCTTCACGACTCGACGATGTCGAACGTGATGGCGCGCCGCGGTCCGACCGTGATGGTGTGCGGCACCGACATCGGCGCACCCCCGCGCGCGAACCGCGGCGAGAGCCGCATCCGCACCCCGCTCAGTACGGTTGCCAGCACGATGCGCAGCTCGTAATCGGCCAGGGTGGCGCCGATGCAGCGCCGGTGACCGCCCCCGAACGGCGCGTACTCGAACGGACCGTATTTGCGCTCGAGGAACCGTTCGGGCCGGAAACGCCGTGGTTCCGGCCACACCGCGGGATCGGTGTGCAGCAGGTGCACCGACACCCCCATGGTGTCCCCCGCCACCAGCGGCTTGCCGAGCAGCGTGAAATCACCTGTGAGCCTGCGCAATACGATCGGCACCGGTGGATGCAGGCGCAGCGTCTCCTGGCATACCGCGTCCAGGTAGGGCAGCTTCATCAGCTCGTCCGGATCGGGATCGGTTCCGGCAGAGAATAATTCGGCCCGCAGCCGGGCCAGTGTGTCCGGTTCCCGGTGCAGCCGGTACAGCGCCCACACCAGTGCGGTGGCGGTGGTTTCGTGCCCGGCGACCAGCAGCGTGCGCAGCTGCTCGCGCAGGTCGGTGTCGGTGATGGCGTCGCCGTCCTCGTAGCGCGTATCCAGCAGCAGCGCCAGCAGATCCGTGCCGCCGCCCCCGTGCGCGCGCCGCCGCGTCACCTCGGCGTCGATGAGTTCGTCGAGCCGGTCCCGCGCGGCGGCGAACCGCTCCCAGCCGGTCAGCCCGAACATGTTGCGCCGCAGGCCGGGAACCAGGAACAGCGTGCTGCCGAAGGACTCCAGGAAGGCGGTGGTGGCGGCGGTGTACTCGGCGCGTCGTGCGGGCTCGTCGATGCCGAACACGGCCGCCAGGATCACCCGCAGCGTGAGCGCCCGGGCCGCCGCGCGGGCGTCGACGCGGGTGCCCGGGCGCCACGGCGTCCCGGTGCGTTCGCCGTCCAGTTCGGCGCGGGTGGCGTCGCGAATGGCGTTGCCGTAGGCGCTGATTCGATTGCGGTGGAAGGCGGGCGCGAGCAGGGCGCGCTCGCGCCGGTGCCGCTCGGCGCGGGCCAGGATGAGCGAGGCCGCGCCGACCATCGGCTCGATCGGATTGGGCAGCGGCGGTTCCAGTAGATCCGTGGGCGCGCGGAACAGTTCCCGCGCACCCGCGGCGGTGCCGGTGAAGAGCACCGAACCGAGCGTGGGCATGCGCACCCGGAAGGGATCGCCGTCGCGGGCCCGCCGCCAGATGACGTACCGCTCCAGGATGTCGGTGCTCATGGCTTCCTATACGGGTGCCCGGATGAAATGGTTCGCGGCCTTGATTCGATCTTCTGGGTGCCCGTGGTGTACTCATGGGCGCACAACTCAAACCTGTTTGTTTCGAAATATAGGACTCGCCCGTGTTGCGTCAGCAGCTTTCCGTCCGGATCGTCGTGCCCGCGATCTCCGCCGTCGCCGCCCTGCTGCTCGCCGGCTGTGGGAGCACCGTCACCGGCCATCCGACGGCCGCCCCCGGCGATATCGTGCTCCCGACCACGACCAAGACCCCGGGGAACACCCCCACCAAGCCCGGTAAGCCCGGTGCGCCGACCACCACGCCGCGCGCGGATCGCGGTGGCAAGACCGACTTCCACGCCTCGATCGGCGACTGCGTCAAGCTGGGCGGCACCACCGAGAACGCCACCATCGACAAGGCGGTCTGCGGCAGCCAGGACTCCAATTACAAGGTGACCGGCAAGGCTCCGAAGAATGCCCAGTGCGGCAAGGACTCCGACCAGGTCTACTACGAGACCCTCAACGGTTCCGAGACCGGCGCGCTCTGCCTGACCATCGACTGGGTGGTGGGCGACTGCATGGAGGTCGGCGGCGACACCGCGCACCGCATCCCGTGCACCAGCAAGACGGCCACCGAGGGCGTGAAGGTGGTGTCGATCGTGCAGCACAGCACCAGCGTCGACGACTGCCCGGACGGCGATCAGGGCTACGTCTACGACGATCGCAACTTCGTCGTCTGCGTCAACACGCTCTAGGACCGGGCCGGAACACTCCGGGACCGGTAGGACGACAAGCGGCGGTGATTCTCGAATCACCGCCGCTTTCAGCATTTCTCGGCTCGGATGACCGAGGGCCGGGTCAGACGGGCCGGTAGCCCGCGCCGACACCGCCCCGTCCGTTGACGTCATCCATGATCGCGCTCATGTTGGTGCCGACCTCCGGGCCGAAGCAGGCCACCGCCAGGTAGGCGTTGACCATGCCGACCAGGGTGGTGCCGACGACGACCGGCGCGCCGGAATCGCCCTCGACGACGCACATCTGGCTCCAGGTCTCGACATTGGTGTCGAAGACATCGCCCCACGCGACGCCGCAGGTGTTGCCGGTGGTCCGGCCCTCCTTGCAGACGATGGCGGGGAAGGTCGCCGGGCCGCCCATGCCGGTGATGGTGACGCCGCCGATCCGATTGACCGGGATGACCCGGTTCGGATCGAACTGGATGACGGCGTAGTCCAGATCGTGGTTGGAGTACGCGAACTGCCCGATCTGCCCTGCGGCCCGGTCCTTCTCGGCCCAGACCTTGGAGCCCGCGTCGCCACAGTGACCGGCGGTGAGGCCGACCAGGCGACCTGCTCCGTCGTAGCCGATCGTGGTGACGGTGCATTCGTATTGATCGTCGATGATGATCCCGGAGCCGCCGCCGATGACGGCGCCTCCATCGGCGTGAGCGGCTCCGGCGCCGGTGAGCACGGTGCCGATAGCGACGGCGAACGCGCCGGTCGCCCCGGCCAGTTTGTTGATCATGTCCCTCCAGGTGTCGGAAGCCGCACGAATCGCAACCTGCGGTTACACATCCTGTCAGTATTCGGGCCCGGTTGGCGGTTGTACTGCCTTGTGTTGCCGAGCCGTGTCCTGCTGGGCTTCGCGGCACTTACCTAGTTGGATGGGGATATCGGAACAATGCACAATTGCTATCGAATTCCGATAAATTTGGTCCTACAAATTGATACCGATAGATGTTCACATCTTCCGGCAGTTAGTCGAAAACTAGAACAAGTTCTAGATATCTGCCAGGTTCTTTTGCACGAAAACCAACTCTGATGTGGCTGTTCACAGCCCTAGCGTGAATGTGATCCGGTTCTATGATCGGAACCACAATCGGTGGTGTGTTTTTCCTAACTCCGTAGTAGGGTGCGTCAAGCAAACAGTCGCCGGAGGCGGGTAACTCCGGCGTCGAGAGGGGTAGTCAGTGCAGTCGACCACGATCCCGGGGGGGCCGGGGAGTCCACCGCCGGCGTCACGGATGAATACGGCAGTGGATTGGGCCAAGGGGTACTGGCGGGACCATCCGAAACGGTCGCTGGAAACCGGCGGTCGCATGATGGTGATGGGTGTCGCGGCGGTCACCGAGCTTTTCGTGGCCATCTTCCGACGACGTTTCCCCTACGGTGAGTTCGTCCGGCAGTGCGCCTTCATGGCCAATGTCGCCGCCGCTCCCACCCTGCTGGTCGCCATTCCGATCGGCGTCATCGTCTCGATCCAGGTGGGTTCGGTTGCCGGACAGGTCGGCGCGACCTCGTTCATCGGTGCGGCCAACGGACTGGGCATCATTCAGCAGGGCGCGCCGCTGGTCACCTCGCTCATGATCGCCGGCGCGGTCGGTTCGGCCATCTGCGCCGACCTCGGCTCGCGGACCATCCGCGAGGAGATCGACGCCATGAAGGTGATGGGCGTCGACCCCATGCGGCGGCTGGTGGCCCCCCGCCTCGGCGCGGCCATGCTGGTCTCCGTACTGCTCTGCGGCTTCGTGGTTTTCGTCGGCTTCCTGACCGGCTACGTCTTCAATATCTTCGCGCAGAACGGCACGCCGGGCTCCTACATCGGCACCTTCTCGTCCTTCGCCGTCACGGCCGATCTGATTGCCGCCCTGCTGAAGTCGCTCATCTTCGGCCTGCTCGCCGCGATCATCGCCTGCGACTCCGGGCTCAATGCCAAGGGGGGCCCGGGCGGTGTCGCCAACGCGGTGAACACCGCCGTGGTCATGTCGGCGGTCATGCTCTTCGGCGTCAATCTGATCATCACGCAGCTGTACAACTCCTTCTTCCCCCCAGCGATGGTCTGAGCCGTGTCAGCTACTTACGTACCGCCGCTGCTGCGGCCGTTCACACGCATCAAGGGCGCGGCCGGATGGCCGCGCGACTGGCTGGCGCGCATCGGCCACCAGGTCTTCTTCTTCCTGCGCTCGATCGGCTCCATGCCGATGGCGTTCAAGCAGTACCCCAAAGAGGTGTGGCGGCTGCTGTCCGACGTCACCTGGGGCAACGGCAATCTCGTGGTCGGTGGCGGCACCATCGGCGTGGTGCTGATCCTGTCGGCGTTCGGCGGTATGACCGTCGCCATCCAGGGCTACACCTCGCTGAACCTGCTCGGGTTGAGCCCGCTGACCGGCGCCATCTCCGCCTTCGCCACCACGCGTGAGCTCGGACCCATGCTCGCCACGGTCGCTTTCGCGGCGCAGGCGGGCTGCCGGTTCACCGCGCAGCTGGGCGCCATGCGCATCTCCGAGGAGATCGACGCGCTGGAATCGGTTGCCATCCGGCCGCTTCCGTACCTGGTCAGCACCCGCATGATCGCGGCCATGATCGCCATCGTGCCGCTGTACTGCCTGGCGCTGCCGCTGGCCTACGTCTCGTGTTCGCTGACCGTGTCCCTGGTGGGCGGTACCGCGACAGGCACTTTCCAGCACTACTTCTATCAGTTCCTGATCCCCCACGATGTGCTGTACTCACTGCTGAAGGCGATCATCTTCGTCGCGATCACCACCTTCATCCAGTGCTACTACGGGTATTTCGCCTCGGGCGGCCCCGAGGGCGTGGGTGTGGCCGCTGGTCGCGCGATCAAGTACTGCATCATCGCGGTCGTCTTCGCCGACCTGTTCATGACCTTGGCGATCTGGGGGGTCAACCCCGGTATCCGGATCTCGGGATAGGGGGCGCACACGATGATCATCGATCCGAGCGGGCGCGGACCGACGATGCGGCAGCTGCTCATCGCCGGTATCTGCGGTCTCACCGTCATGGCCGTCATCCTGGGATTCCTGATGGCGCGGTACAAGGGCTACTTCGTCGAAAAGGTCAATATCACCGCGAATCTCACCACCACCGGTGACGGCCTGCCGGCCAACGCGGACGTGAAGTTCCGCGGCGTGCTGGTGGGCGCGGTCAAGGATGTGTCGGTGGCCGCCAAGGGCGAGCTGCAGCAGGTGCACATCGAGATGAAGCCCGAGTACACCTCGGGCATCCCGGCCAATGTCACCGCGCGCGTGGTGCCATCCAACCTGTTCGCCGTCACCTCGGTCGAACTGGTCTACAACGGAGCCGATTCCGCGCACCTGAAAGAGGGTTCGCAGATCGCGGAGGACACCTCCAAGGGCACCATCGCCCTGCAGGACACCCTCACCACCGTCCGCAACATCCTCGGCAAGCTGGATCCGGTGCAGCTGGGCCGGGTGCTGGGCACCCTGTCCTACGCCCTCGACGGCAGCGGCCGGATGCCCGGCTCCACCATCGAGCGCGTCGACACCTGGCTCGCCGGGGTGCGCGGAGCGGTCCCGGATGTGGGCGGCTTCCTCGACGACTTCTCCACCTCCTTCCGCGCGCTCAACCAGTCCGCGCCGGAACTGATGGGGGTGCTGCAGGATTCGGTCAAGACCGCGCAGACCATCTCCGACCGCCGGGCCGAGCTGACCGCGCTGCTGGCCGGGACGTCCAACACCATCGACAAGGTGAACGGCCTCTTCGCCCGCAACCCGAATGTCGGTAAGGACGTCACCAACGGCACCAGCGCCCTGTTCGGCGCGCTGTCGGACAACCCGGACGCGATTCCGCAGGCCATCTCGAACCTCAACGACTCGATCCGCAAGCTGAGTTCGAGTTTCCACTGGGGTCCGCAGAACCAGATGATCTGGAACGTGGGCATCACGTTCACGCCCTACAAGCCCTACACCCGCGAGGACTGCCCGCGGTACGGCGAGCTGGCCGCGCCCAGCTGTGGTACCGCGCCGCTCACCTCGGACCCGGGCACGCTGCCGGAATCCATGCGGCCCAGGGCCATCGACGCCGCGGCGGGTCTGCCGATCACCGCGCCGCCGCCGGGCTTCCCGCTGATCCCGGGCGTCACCGTCACCGGTGTGCCCTCGACCCAGCCGGGCGACGCTCCGAAGCCGGGCAACGACCCGCTCGCGGGCACCCCGTTGCAGGGCATGTTCCCGAACCTGGTTCCCGCGGCCCCGGCGAGCCAGCCGGACGCGCCGGCGACCGGCAAGGACATCTCCCTCGCCGGTGACGACGCCATCACCGCGATGCTCGGCCGGCGTCCCACCGCGGCGGAATACCTGCTGCTGAGCCCGATTCTGAAGGATGCGACCGTGCACCTGACGCAGAGCGAGGCCGGCCGATGAGCATTCGCAGACCGCTGATCGGCTTCGGCATCTTCGCGATCGTGTCCATCCTGGTGACCGCGGTCATCTGGAACACGCTGGCCCGCACGGTGCAGGGTTCCACCAACACCTACTCCGCGACCTTCACCGATGTGCTGGGTCTGCGGCCGGGCGATGACGTCCGGATGGCGGGCGTGCGCGTCGGCAAGGTGAACAAGATCGAATTGGACAGCAAGAACCAGGCCAAGGTGACCTTCATCGTGCAGCGCGATCAGACGCTGTTCGGCGACACCAAGGCGCTGGTCCGCTACCAGAACCTGATCGGTCAGCGGTATGTCGCGCTGACCCCGCCGGTCGCGGGCAAGCCCAAGACCGGTGATCACGTGGCGCTGAAGAACAATGGCGTGATCCCGATCGAGCGCACCGAGCCGTCCTTCGACGTCTCGGGTCTGCTCAACGGTTTCCAGCCGCTGTTCCAGGTGCTGCAGCCGGAGCAGGTGAACAACCTGTCCAACACCTTCATCCTGGCGTTGCAGGGCGACAATGTGTCGTTGAGCGCGTTCATCACCCAGGCCGCGGCGGTGGCCTCGGACTTCGAACGCCGCGACGGGATCCTCTCCGACGTGATCACCAACCTGTCCAGCGTCATGTCCGGCCTGGCCAAGCGCGGCGACGAACTGGAGACGCTGGTCACCCAGACCCGCGCCCTGATCGGCGGGCTGTACGCCCAGGGCCAGTCGCTGCAGGCGTCCACGGTCCAGATCGCCGACGCCACACTGGGTCTGGTCGACATGTTCGGCAAGATCCAGCCCAAGCTGGTGGCGGCGCAGGCCTCCAGCAATGACGCGCTCGCGCTGCTGCTGGCCAACGGTTCCAAGCTGGACCAGGCCGCGGTGGATCTGCCCGGCATCCTCTCCGACGTCGGCAAGTTCACCCAGAACGGCGCCTACGCCAATGCCTATCTCTGCAGCCTCGACGTGTCGCTGTACGGTGTCCTCTTCCCGCGCGGTCTGTTCTCGCAGATCGGCGGCAACTCCCACTCGGCGGTGTGTCGGCCATGATGTCGAAACTCAAGTCCCGCTTCAATTCCAACCGTAATTTCTGGCTCGGCGTGCTCGGCGCCGCGGTGATCGTCGGCTTGCTGATGGGCTCCTCCGTCTACAAGTCGGTCGGCATCGGCACCAAGAGCGTCAAGGCGGAGTTCGTGCAGACCGCCGGCATCAAGGTCGGTGACAAGGTGGACGTCTCCGGCGTGCCGGTCGGCACCGTCTCGGCCGCCGAGCTCGAGGGCGACCACGTGCTGATCACCCTGAGCGTCGACGACGATGTGAAGCTCGGCCCGGACGCCAAGGCGTCAATCAAGATGGCGACCCTGCTGGGCGCGCGCTACGTCGATCTCGTCCCGGGTGACGGCAAGGGCCTGAAGGGCAACCGGATCCCCAAATCCAACACCGTGGTTCCCTACAACCTGGCCGACGTGGTCCAGGAGGGCACGCCGAAGTTCGAGGAGCTCGACACCAAGAAGCTGGCGGACTCGCTCAATCTGATCAATCAGCAGATGGGCGACACCCCCCAGATGACGGTGCAGGCCCTCGACGCCATCGGCGCGCTGGCCAAGACCATGAACAACCGCAAGGACCAGGTCGACCAGCTGCTCAAGGATCTGGACAAGGTCACCAAGATCCTCGGCGACAACCGCAACAGCGTGCTGCTGGTGATCACCCAGGGCGAGGCCATCGCCAACCGGGTGATGGAGCGGCAGGGCCTGCTCGAGAGCCTGCTGGACAATATCGCCACGCTCAGCAAGCAGTTGCAGCAGATCGGCGCGCAGAACGACAACCGCTTCGGCCCGACGCTGACGCAGCTCAACACCATGGCCGAGGGTCTGCAGAAGAACAAGGACAACCTGGACCGGCTGCTGTCGATCATGCCGCCGGCCATCCGGCAGTTCAACAATGCCTTCGGCAACGGCAATTACGGTGAGGTCGCGCTGCCCTGGCTGTTCCCGGACAACTGGTTGTGCTTCGCGCAGGTGAACGAGGGGTGCCACCCATGATGCTGAAACGATTCGCCCAGGCGGCCATGATCGGTGTGGCGGCCGCCGCCGTCGGCTCGTGCTCGCTGGTTCCGCTCGGGGTGAAGGACGCCGCGGGCCAGACCCAGCACTTCACCGCCGACTTCCTCAATATCGCGGGCATGTTCGAGGGCAACCCGATCACCGTGCTCGGCCTCGAGGTGGGCCGGGTCGACAAGATCGTGCCCAAGGGCCAGTACGTCGAGGTCCACATGACCGTGGACAAGGGCGTCGACATCCCGAAGAACGTGCAGGCCGCGCTGGTTTCGCCGTCCATCGTGACCGACCGGCACATCGAGCTCACCCCGCGCTACACCGGCGGTGACAAGCTGCGCGACGGCGCGCACCTGACCACCCAGCAGACCAAGACCCCGGTCGAGCTGGACACCATGATCAAGACCATCGACTCGTTCGCCGCCGCGCTGAAACCCCAAGAGGGACAGGACGGCATCGGCCCGCTCTCGGGCCGGGTGCTCTACCCGATGATGAACGGCAACGGCGAGAAGATGCGCGATGTGCTCAACTCGCTGTCCGGGGCGTTGAAGACGGGCCTGGACAACAAGGACGCCATCTCCACCATCATCATCAAGCTGAACGAGCTGACCACCATGCTCGCCGAGAACGACGATTCGGTGCGCGGGTTCAGCAACAAGATCACCCAGATGACCGGACTGCTGTCCGAGCAGGCCCCCGGCCTGCAGGCCACGCTCGATCAGCTGAACGCCTTCCTGGCCAACACCAGTGGCGCGTTCTCGCAGTACTCCGATCAGCTCAACGGCACCCTCACCGGGCTCACGGCGGTCACCAAGCAGCTGCGCGACAACGCGGCCGGCGTGACCGAGGTAGTCGACGTGACGCCGCTGCTCATGCAGAACCTGGACCGCTCGGTCAACCGGCAGGGCAACTTCATTCGCCTGCACGGCCTGATCGGCACCTCGCTCTCGGGCGAGATCATCAGCGTGTTCTGTGAGCGCGTCCAGATGCGGGCGGACGGCTGCCGGACGGGCAAGATGGAGGATTTCGGACCCGACTTCGGTCTGATGGCGGCGGCGCTGGGGATGACCAAATGAGTAATCGAATGTCGGCCCTCCAGGGTGAGCGCACCGGCCGCCGGGCGCGGCGCGCGATCGTGGCGGTCGCGGTCACCGCGACGGCCGTGGTGGCGTCGGGCTGCGGTGTCACGGTGGAGAGCCTGCCGTTGCCCAAACCCGGTCCAGGCAGCGATACCTACACGATTCACGCGGCCTTCGACAATGCCCTGAACCTTCCGGATCAGGCCAAGGTCAAGATCGGTGGTTCCGACGTCGGGGTGGTCACCAAGATCACCACGAAGGACTTCAAGGCCAATGTGGACCTGGCCATCCGCAAGGACATCGAATTGCCCCGGGGCAGCACGGCGGAACTGCGGCAGGCCACCCCGCTCGGCGACGTCTTCGTGGCGGTGTCCAAGCCCAAGACCCAGCCCGGCGCGGAAATGCTGAAGGACGGCGCCCGGATCGAGAACACCTCGGCCGGCGCCACCGTCGAAGAGCTGCTGATCTCGGTCTCGTTGCTGTTCAACGGCGGTGGCATCGCCAGCCTGTCCAAGCTGACCTCCGAGATGGACTCCATCGTCGGCGGCCGCGGCGAACAGCTCGGCCACGTGCTGACCCAGATGACCAGTGTGATGGCCAGTCTCAACAAGAACAGCGCGCGTGTCGACAATGTGCTGTCCGGCTTCAGCGCGCTGGCCAACACCATCGAGGCCAATCACCAGCAGCTCGGCCAGGTGGCCGACAGCCTGCCCGGCATGATCGGCGCCATCGCCGAGAACAACCAGGCCATCGGCGATCTGCTCAACAAGATCTCGACGACCAGTGCGGCCCTGGGCGATTACGCGAACACCACCTCGGATTCGCTGGGCAGCCTGCTCGACAACCTGAACCAGCTGATGTCGGCGCTGGCCCGGACCGATCAGACGCTCGGCCCGGCGCTGGACGCCCTGCACGACATCCGGCCCAAGGCCGACGCCTCGTTCAAGGGCGACACGCTGGCGGTCGCGGGCACCCTCACCATGCTCGATGTCGGCCTGCTCACCGACCCGGCCAACAGCAAGTTCCCGGATCTGAAGGATCTCAACGATTTCGGCGGCAGCCTGATCCAGGTCCTGCAGATCATCTACGGCCGGATCAACGGGGGACACCGATGAACTGGGTATCGCGACACAAGAACCTGGTGTCCAATGCCGCGCTGGTGCTGATCCTGCTGGTGGGCGCGTCCTACCTGGCGATCAGCGTGATGCGGGTGAACCCGCTGCGCGAGACCTACACGGTCACGGTCAATCTCGACCGTTCCGGCGGTCTGCAGGCGGGCAATGACGTGACCCTGCGCGGCTTCCGGGTCGGCAAGGTCAACGACATCAAGCTGATCGACAACGGCGCGGCCATCGCGGCCACCGCCGAGATCGACAAGAAGTACTCCATCCCCGCGGACACCGTGGTCGCGGTGGGCGCGCTCTCGGGCGCGGGCGAGCAGTACATCGACTTCCGCCCGAACACCGAGAGCGGTCCGTTCCTGCACAACGGTTCGCTCGTGCAGTTCGATCCGGCCAAGGTCAAGACGCCCACCCCGGTGTGGTCGGTGCTCGACAATGCCAGCGCCCTGATCGCGCAGGTGGATCCGGACAAGTTCAGCGCCATCCTGACCGAGCTGGACACCGCGCTGTCCGGCGGCCCGGACCAGCTGCGCTCGCTGATCAACGCGGTGAGCATCGCCACCAAGGGCCTGGACGATCTGCTCCCGCAGACCACCAATCTGCTCAAGAATTTGCAGGTCATTTCCGGCACCACCGCGCTGGCGCAACCCGACCTGGGTACGCTGACCCGTAATTCGAGTGTGTTGTTCAATCAGTTCAACGACGCGAACGCCGAACTCCAGAAGATCCTGGAGCAGGCCCCCGGCCAGATGCGGGACCTCGGTGCGGTACTGGACAAGACCGCCGACCCGATGACCAGTCTGGCCACCAACTTCGCGGCCATCACCAGGGCCGCGCAGCTACGCGCGCCGGCGCTGCGGGCACTGTTCCCGTCGCTGGTGATCGGCACCTCCGCCATGGGTGTGCCCGCGCACGACGGCGAGTTCTACACGATCATCGACATCTGGCCGCGTGCCTTCTGTGACTACGCCACCAAGAAGGTCCGGCCCGATGTGGCCACCGAGAGCACCTTCCCGAAGTGGGCGGGTTACTGCCAGAACCCGCCGCAGGACCAGCAGATCCGTGGTTCGGCCAACGCACCGCGACCGGACGTGCCCAACAACGGCGCGCTCCCGCCCGCGGGCGCGGATCCGAACGAGCGGACTCTGCCGCCGGTCAAGTAGGGCCTCAACCAACACGGTGCGTCCGCAGCGCACCGGGAAAGTGATCTATCAGATGTCGGACGACGCCGCCCAGGACAAGAGAACCGAAGACGATTCCATCGCCGAGGCCGATAGCCAGGGCAACGCCGAGCCGAAGGCGAGCGAGGCCGCTGAGCCGGAGGCGGCTGAGACCGCTGAGCCGAAAGCCGGCGAAGCCGCCGAGACGGTGGCGATGAGCAAGGCCGCCGAGTCGAAGGCGAGTGTGGACGCCGAGGCCGCGGCGGGCTCCGAGGCGGCCGCCGAGCCGAAGGCGGGCGGCAAGTCCGGCCTGCTGTCCGTGGTATCGGTGCCGGTGGTCGCGCTCGGCGCGCTCGGTGTGGTGGCGGTGGCCGCCATCGCGGGGGCTGCCGGATTCTGGTGGCAGTCCCACGACCGCGCCCAGCAGCTCGACGACCGCGACAACGCCACCTCGGCGGCCTGCGGATTCGTCCGCACTCTCGCCTCCTACGACGAGAAGTCCTTGGGTGACTTCGCCGAGCGCATGAAGGCGCAGATCGTCGACGGCGGTGAGTTCGCGCACGACTTCCAGCCGGTGGCCTCCGACCTGCAGGACCTGCTGATCAAGCAGCACGCGAAGGCGACACTGAGCATGCTGCGCTGTGCCTACGAGACCGGCGATTCGAGCAAGGCGACCATCTTGGTCGACATGACCCAGACCGCCACCAACGATCTGCACACCCAGCCGGTCGTGCTGACGCTCCCGTCCTACGTCGAGTTGGAGAAGAAGGACGGCAAGTGGCTGGTGAACAAGTACCGCACCGTTTACGGCAACGATGAGACCGCGATCCCCGGGGCCACCGGCGGCGACAAGCAGGGCGTCCAGCCCTCGGGTCAGGCGACTCCCCCGGCGCAGCCCGCGCCGACGCCCGCGGCTCCCAAGCCCGGCAACTGAGTAGTCCGCCGCAGCGCGAAAAGGGCCCGCCCCCGGAGCTTTCCGGAGGCGGGCCCCTCTGGTTCTATCGCGGCGTCATCGTCGCAGGTAGGCGCGCTGCACCAGGGTCCTCGGAGGCTGTTCTCAGAACAGTGTGAGTGCCTCGGTGACAGGCGCTTTGGCGGCGGCGGCCCGGCGGCGTGGGGTGGCGGGTGCGGAATGCGCGGTCGCGCCGATCTTCTCGGCCGGTTCCGCGGGCGCGGTCACCGGCAGCGGCTCGGTCTTGGGTTCCGCGATCGGGATCGGCGCGGTGGGCGGATCGAAGGGCTCCGGCTGACCGGCATCGGAGTCGGTGGTCTGCCCGGTGGCGGCGGCCTGGCGGGCGGCCTGTCCGGCCAGGGTGTCGGCCTGCTCGTTGAAGTAGTTGCCGACGTGGCCGCGTACCCAGCGGAACCGGACCGGGCCGGGCCGGGTGGCGATGGCGCGGTCGATCTGCTGGATCAGTTCGACATTCTTGACCGCCGCGCCGGTCGAGGTCTTCCAGCCGTTGTTGCGCCAGCCGTTGATCCACTCGGAGGCGCATTTGATGGCGTAGAGCGAATCGCTCTCGATGAGTAGGGGTTCGGCGCTCGGATGGGCCCGGACCGCCTCGAGCAGCGCGCGCAGTTCCGCGATCTGATTGGTGCCCGAGGGCCCGCCGCCGCTGGCCGAGCCGCCCGCGTGATTGACCCAGGCCCAGCCGATCGCCCCGCCCGGATTGCGCAGGCATGATCCGTCGGTGCTCACGATGATCATGCGGCCTACCCTACGCGATCCGGCCGACAAGATCGGTGCCGTGGAATTCCTCTATCTCCCTGCGCAATTGCGATTCGGTCCGCCGGACCGTGGCCTGCACCAATGCGGCCAGCGCCGCGGAGAGCAACTTGCCGGTGACGCCGCGCGGCGCCCAGTACTCGGTCTCCGAGGTCAGCACCGCGCGCCCGTACCCGAGCGGGTCGAAGCGCAGGGTGATGACACAGAAGTTGGAGCACGCCGACGCCGGCTTCCCCTTCCGGCGTCGGCGCAGTGTGTACTCGATGACCGCGTTGCGGCGGTAGTCGGTGATCTCACACTCGATCGTGGGATGCCACAGGCCGACGCGCAATGTCGCGGCGAAGACCGCTCCGAGGCCATGGTCGGAATCCCCGACCGGCTCGAAGGCGGCCACGCCGAAAGCCCAGTCCGGCACGAACTGATGGTTGTCCGTATATGTGAACGCGACTTCCACCGGTGCGCCGACATCACTCGCGTACTTGAAATGGCCCATAGGCTGCTCCCTGTCCCACGGCTGCCATCAAAAGTACTACAGCAATCCTATTTATTGAACGGAGTCGTCCAATCGATCCACGATGTACTCGGCGATCGGCAGCGCGGAGGTGGCCGCCGGGGACGGTGCGTTGAGCACGTGCACCGAGCGCGGCGTGCGCTCGAGCAAGAAGTCGTGAGCCAGGCTACCGTCGCGCAGCACCGCCTGAGCGCGGATTCCGGCCTCCCGCGGCAATAGGTCGGCGACCGTCAACTCCGGGCAGTACCGGCGACATTCGGCCAGGTAACCGCGCTTGAACAGGGAGTTGCGCAGCTCGCGCAGCCCGGTGCCGACATTGGCGGCGGCCACCTTGTGAAAACCGCGGTAGCCCAGGATCTCCCGGGCGTCGCGCAGATTCACGCTCCCCTTGCGGTACCCCTCGCGGGCCAGGCCGAGCACGGCATTGGGCCCGACGGTCAGCGCGCCGTCGATGGTGGGGCTCAGATGCACCCCCAGGAACGGCAATTCGGGATCCGGGATCGG
Source organism: Nocardia sp. NPDC059764 (assembly GCF_042732555.1). Lineage (NCBI taxonomy): Bacteria > Bacillati > Actinomycetota > Actinomycetes > Mycobacteriales > Nocardiaceae > Nocardia > Nocardia sp. NPDC059764. Next base: position 4,330 of record NZ_JBHWHH010000010.1, on the reverse strand, counting down.
GTAGATGAGGGTGTTCACCAGATCTTTGCGGTGCGGCGGCAGCTGGTAGTACTCGCCGCGGAACGGCACGATGCGCAGATCGATGTCGAGTCGCGCCAGTCGCGCCATCCGGTCGGCCTGCAGGCCGGCGCACACCACCAGCCGCCGGGCCTGCCAGCTGCCGGTCGGCCCGGAAATTGTTACCGCTGAGTCTGTTTCGGTGATGGCGGCGATCTCCGCGTTCAGCACGATCTCGCCCCCGGCCGCGCGCACGTCCTCGGCCAGCGCCCGGGTCACCTTGCTGTAGTCGATGATGCCGGTGCTCGCCACGAACAGGGCCCCGACCCCGGTGATCCGCGGCTCCCGCCGCACCAGTTCGGCGGCGTCGAGCAATTCCACCTCGATCCGGTTGGCGACCGACCGCTCAGAGAGCGCGAGCATCCGCGCGTGCTCTGCCGCATCGGTGGCCACCAGCAGCTTTCCGCATTCCTCGAACGGAATGTGGTGTGCCGCCGCGAACTCCTTGGTCAGCTCCGCGCCGCGCACGCACAGCCGCGCCTTCAGGCTGCCGGGCTCGTAGTAGATGCCGGAGTGGATGACCCCGCTGTTGTGCCCGGTCTGGTGCAGGCCCAGCTGTCCGGCCTTCTCCACCAGCAGCAGGCTCGCCCCCGGGTGACGCTCGAGAACGCGGTGCGCGGTCGCCACCCCGACGATGCCCCCGCCGATCACGCAGTAGTCGTACACACCGGAAGTCTCACACAGTGACGGTCGCCGAGTCTTCTCCGTGGACAACGTTCGCATCGGCCGCGGCCGGGACCGGATGCCGGGCGATCTGCAGGCCGTAGGTGCCCAGCGCCGGATCCGACAGGGTCAGCGTCACGTCGCCGTGGCTGTCCACATCGGTGCGCAGCCGGGTGTTGGCGGTCGGGTCGGTGGTGATCCCCAGCTGCCGCCCGAGCGGCGAGTTCAGCAGCACGTCGGCCACGGTGGCGAAGACGTTGGTGTCGAGGGTGAGGGTCACCGTCTCGTGCTGGACCCCGGCCAGCTGCGCGCCCACATAGGTGGTGCCGAGCCGGAGCTGACCGGCCAGCGGTCGCGGCGCCTCGGCCGCGGGAGCGCTGCCCGGGATGTGGTCCGGAATCGCCTGCGCCACCGCCGGATCCAGCGGATATCCACTGAAAAGCGAGGTCAGCGTGATCTTCTCGGCGATCGGCGCGCCGAGCTGGACACCCGGCCGATCGGCGGGGCCGGGCGCGGCGAGCGCCGGGCGTCCGGCCGGTGTGGTGGTCGTGAGTTTGCCGGGCCGCTGGGCCATCTCGTTGGCGATGTACGAGCCCGCCGCGACGGTCAGCCCGATGCTGGCCATGCTGGCGGTGACGATGGCGCTGTAGCGGATCACCTGGGCCGTTCGCCGGGTCGACCGGGCGGCCTGGGTCGCCAATTGATGCGACATGACTGGTGCGTCCTCTCCCTCTCCCCTGGGCCCCCCTGCGCAACGCAGACCCGCACCATTGAAAGTCGTACGCGCGTCCAGATTACGGTGGCGGCGGGTACCACATGCCGTAGGTGAGACCAGGATCACTATCGAGAAAGGTTGGGCATCATCAGGTTTTCGGCAGCGAAAGCCTGGGTAAAAACTTGTTAGCGGCGAGCGCCAACTCGACTGCCATCGAAGAGACCTCCGGCCAACGGCGTCCGGTCGGCACCAGGCACGGCGCACCCAGGCTGGCGCTCGCTCGCTCCCTCTCGGCCGGTCCGGCATCGCCCGGACCGCTGGGAGAAAAGCCCCTGTGGGAATTGGGGATTCTGGTCGGAGGCCGGGATCGACGGCGGGTCAGGCGAACTGGCCCGCCGTTCTGCCGCTTCCGGGCGGACCGGCGAAGGCCTGGGCCAGGCCCAGCCATTCGGACGCCTCCTCGCCCCGCACCTCGAGCGCGAGATCGTCGAGGTGGCGACGCTGGGTGACCGCCAGGCAGAAATCCAGGGCGGGCCCGCTGACCCGCTGCGTGGCATCCTCGGGTCCCCAGGTCCACGACGTCCCGTCGGGCGCGGCCAGCTCGATCCGGAACTCCTCGCCGGGCGCGGCCTTGCCATGCGTCAGGTACGCGAAGTTCCGGGTCCGGACGCCGATGTGCGCGATGTGCCGCAGCCGCGCGGTGGGCTCCCGGGTGAGGCCGAGCGTGTCGGCCACGTCCTGGCCGTGCGCCCAGGTCTCCATCAGGCGGGCGGTGACCATGGAGGCCGGGCTCATGGGCGGGCCGAACCAGGGCAGCTTGGTGCCGGCCGGGACCGTGCGCAGCGCCTCCACCAGGGCGGCACGGTCGCGACGCCAGTCGGCGAGCAGTTGCGGCGCAGGGGTTTTCGCTCCCTCCTCGGCGGCCTCGTCCACGAAGGTGAGGGCCTTCGGCAGCGCGGCCTGGACCAGCCTGTCGAATTCGGCCGCATCGGTGGCCGCGACGGCGGCGACCTGATCGGTCCAGTTCAGGTGGGCGATCTGGTGCGCGATGGTCCACCCGGCGGCGGGGGTGTCGCGCTCCCAGCCGGTCGGATCCAGGTCCGCGATCAGCCGATCGAGATCGGCGCATTCGGCGGTGAAGTCGGCGAGCAATGCCTCGAGATCGGCCACGGGGTCAGCATCGCAGCCGTCCCGGAAAAATGCAAGCACGCGTGCTTGATTTTCGAGGGCTGCCGGAGAGTTGCTCCGAAAGGGTCGTCTACCAGCCGAAAAGGATCAGATGCACGGCCCCGACCACCAGGCCCAGGGCGGCGCCGTGGAGATACAGCAGCCAGGCGTCCTGTTCGACGGAGGCGTAGAACATCTCCATGAATTCGCCGGGCGTGAGCTGCTGCAGCTTGCGGGCCGCGAACTCGTCGATCTTCTTGGCCTGCGCGGCCGCGAACTCCGGATCGTCGGCCAGGCTCGGGGCCAGCCCCACCGCGGCGGTGGTCGCGCCGATCTTCAGATTGTCGAACTGCCGCTTGCCGAACACGGTCCGCACCACCGAGTGGGTCGGCCCGAGCTGGCGGTGGATCTCCTTGGCGATGAGCCGTTCCAGCAGCTGCCGGGTCTTGTCACCGTTGGGCCCGCTGAGCAGTTCGCCCGCCAGGTTCGGCAGGGTCAGCACCTGGTAGGCCAGGATGTGGGCCAGATCGGCGGCGGCCTCGGGCTGCCGCTTGGCCAGCAGCGCCTGCTTCCACAGGTACTTGTACCAAGGCTGGGGATCGCCCGGCTCGAACACCATCTTGACGGCGATGACATTGACCAGCACGCCGATGGTCGCGGTCGCGGACAGGATGACCAGCCACGGCGGGATCCAGCCCAGCACCGGAATGCTCTGGTGCACATGCATGTACAGCGCCAGCAGCAGGCCGAACGGCGCGCCCAGCAGGCCGATGCGGACCATGAACTCGAGTTCCGGCGCGGCGATGGTGGTGGTCAGGTCCTTGAGGATCTCCGGGTTCTCCCGCAGATACCGGATGACGAAGTCCTTGATGTCGATCAGCTGGTCGACATTGTCGCCGAGCTGGTCGAAGGCGGTCCGGGCCAGCGACGGCAGTTCGCGTTCGATGCGCTGGTAGAGCGCATTGCGCACGGACTTGGGCACCGCGCCCCACAGGTCCGGGTTCTCCTTGCTCATGATCTCGTCGACCATGCCCGGCACCTGTTTGCGGCCCACCTCGGCGATGTAGTCGGCGATGCCCTCGAGGTCGAGTTCGCGAATGAAGTCCTTGGGACTGCCGATCCGCATGATGGCCACGTCCACGCAGATGCTGGCCATCTTCTCGGCGCGCGCGGGGATGAATCCTTGGAAGCCGAGCTGCCTGCCGTCGCCGGAGAAGGTGGGCAGCACCTGGACGCGGCGCGGCAGGTAGGGGTAGAGGATCTCGAGGCCGGGCACCCGGAAACCCTTGAAGTAGACCGGCCAGAACAACATCAGCACGCCGGTCCAGTTGGTGAGCCAGCCGGCGATGGCGCTGAAGATGGGGAAGCTGATCAGATCGACCACGAGTTTGGACTGGCCCGTCAGTTGTTCCCAATCCAGGAACAGGCCCGAGGCCAGTGTCGTCATTGCGGGGTCCCCCTACGGCCGAGCTCGTGGTGAGAAATCAGATCTCCAACACTCTCATCGGGTCGAGTCGCTGTCAAAAGGTCCTGGCCTGGAAGAACGTGTCGTGTCGCGCCGGTGTGGGCGGGGTCATGGCGACGTACTCTGCGGCGGGTCCGGGATTTCGGAATACTGGTCAACCGACCAGGGTGGCAGGGTGACAGGCAGGGAGCAGAGCATGACCGTCGATCGTCGGGCCTTCATCGGCGGCACCGCCGCCGCCGCAGTGGGCGGCGCCGCGGCGC
>NZ_JBHWHH010000009.1:18483-77674 GCF_042732555.1 Nocardia sp. NPDC059764 | reverse complement strand
AGTGCGCGGCGCGCGCGGCGGCCAGGATCGCGGCGATCGCCGGGTCGCCCGCCGCGACCTCGGCGAACGCCGCCGCGAGGGTGTCCTCGTAGGTGGTGCGGGCCTCACGATAGCGGTCGCGCCCGGCGTCGGCGAGCACGGTGTACACCCCGCGCTTGTCGTCGGGACACAGGTCGCGGTAGGTGAAGTCGGCCGCGTTCAGGCGGCCGACCAGCCGGGTCACCGAGCTCTGGTTCAGGCCCAGCTTGTCGGCGAGTTCCTGCATGCGCAGTTCGCTGTCGGGGGCCTGATCAAGGAAGCTCAGCGCCCTGTACTCCGACAATCCGAGCCCGTGGCGGCGTTGCAGGGCCGTCGCGAGGCGGCTTTCCACCTGTGCGTGCAGGATCAGCATGCGGTTCCAGAGTTGGGCGTCCGCACCGGTTTTCACGCTCTTCGCCTGCGACGGCATCGACTCACTCCTCGATCTGACGATGGCCGGACGAGATGTCGGCCACCGGGGCTTGACACAAGTTTACATGTACATGCATGCTCTTCTTCGCGAGCATTTACTTGCACGTACATACAATCACATGAAGGGGTGCAGCTCCCATGGCTTGGGTCTATCTGCTGATCGCGTCCGTATTCGAGATCGTCTTCGCGCTGGCGACCAACGCCACCCACGGGTTCACCGTGCTGGGCCCGTCCCTGCTCACGGCCGCGGCCGCCGCGGGCGGGATCTTCTTCCTCGGCCTGGCCCTGAAATCCCTCGATGTCGGTGTCGGCTACACGGTGTGGACCGGCATCGGGTCGGTCGGCACCGTGCTGTTCGGGGCGGTGGTGTTCGGCGAGCAGTTCACCCTCGCCAAGGTCCTGGCCTTCGTGCTCATCATCGGCGGCGTCCTGGGGTTGAAGATCGCCGACAAGCTCACCGGCGCTCCCGCCTGATTCCGACGACTCACGTTCCCGTTCCACCCTTTTCGAGGAGAACCGTCATGTCCTGGGTATACCTGCTCATCGCCGCCGTCTTCGAGGTCGCCTTCGCCCTCGGCACCAATGCCACCAAGGGGTTCACCCGCCTCTGGCCGTCGGTGTTCACCCTGGCCGCCGCGGCGGCGGGAATCTACACGCTCAGTCTCGCCCTGCGCACCCTCGATGTCGGGGTCGGGTACACGATCTGGACGGGCCTCGGCTCGATCGGCACCGTCGTCCTGGGCGCGCTGATCTACAACGAGAAGATCAACGCGCCCAAGGTGATCGCGTTCGGGTCCATCATCGCCGGGGCGCTCGTGCTGCGGCTGGCCGCCTGACCTACCCGAGCAGGTAGGCCGGGGTGCTCGGCGGGCCGGACTTGGTCACGAACTCGTGGCGCAGGCGGTGGAACGGCGAGGCGGGATCGAACACCTCCTCGGTGAGGTGTTCGAGCTCCTCGGAGCGATACGCCGCCAACGGTTTCACCGCCTCGTCGGCCGCGCGGCGGCGCTGCTTCACGCGGATGCGGGCGGGCAGGTCGGGGTCGGCGGCCAGGGCGGCGGCCGCGTGCCGGACCCAGCTGCGGAACTCGGCGGGATCGCCGGGCACCGCGTGATCCACCAGGCCCAGCGCGGCGGCGGCGCGGGCGCCGATCGGGAGCGCCTCTCCGGTCAGGCGATCCGCGCACTCCGCGCCCACCCGGCGGGGCAGGGTGTAGGTCCAGTACTTCGAACCGCGCAGGCCCGACACCCGGTAATGCGGGTTCAGCACCACCGATTCACGGCACCAGACCTCATCGGCGGCCAGGGCCAGCATCACCCCGCCGGCGGCGGCATTACCGGGCAGCGCGGAGATCACGAGCTTGTCGGTGGTGGTGAGGACGGCCTCGACGAGGTCGTTGAAAGCGTTGATATTGCGCCAGGATTCGACGGCCGGATCGGGGGCCGCCTCGATCACATTGAGCTGGATGCCATTACAGAAGAAGTCGCGGGCCGGGCCGAGGACCAGCACCTTCACCGCGCGGGTGCACGCCAGACGGTAGGCCTCGAGCAGGCGTTCACACTGGCGGGTGCTCAGAGCGCCACCGGCATAGGTGAATCCGAGGTAGCCGACCTCGTCGTATTCGTAGTAGCGCAGTTCCGACCAGGTGACGCGCACGGCCGCTTCGCAGGGACTCACCGGCACGTCGGGAATATCGGCGAGCAGCTCGGGGCCGAGCACGTCGGTGGCGGGCAGTTTGAACGTGGGCGGGCCGTCGGGATGCGGGTGGGCCCGCAGCTGCGGGATCCACACCGCGCCGTCGACGGTGGCGCGGCAGATCGCGCCGTCGCGGGTGGCGATCACCGTCCCCGGAACGCCACGCAGCCGGTCCTCCAGATGACCGCCGTAGAGGAAGTACTCGCCGCCGTACAGCTCGTCGAGCACGCCCGGATTCGAGTCGGCGGCACGGAGTTTGCGCAGCACCGTGGTGGTGCTGTCGTGGGCCCAGTCGATGCGGCGGAAGTACTGGGCGTAGCGCGGGTGCGGCGGCGCGGTCACCTCGGTGCGCGAGTCGATCGGTGCGGCGCCGTGCCGTTCGAATCGGTCCAGCGCGCGCAGCAGGGCGGCCACCGCGGCGTCGGCGATCTCGGTCCGGTACAGCTCGCTCTTGGAGCACATGCGCATCGGGAACGATTCCGATGCCCAGACCGGACCCAGGCCGGGCGCGTCACCGGCGCGCTGCACGGTGACGCTCCACGACGCGGCATTGGTGCCGATCGCCCAATCCAGTGACGACGGACCGTGATCGCCCTCCGGTCCCGGCTGCACGACCAGCACCACGTGCCGGGCGCGCAGGTCCGCCGGGACCGGTTCGGCGAGTATGAGCCCGACGATGAGGTCGGGCCCGAAGGCTGCCACCCCGGCCCTGATCGCGTCGTCCCCGAGCGCCAGTTCCACCCCGATGAGATGACCCCGATCGGCCAGCTCGATCCGGATGCGCTGCGTCAGGCTGTCGAAAGCGTCGGCCACGAGCAGGATTCGCATCGGACTTCTCCCCTTGAAACACGGCTCAGCGTTGAGCCAGCTAACTATTTCTATCTAGAAGTAACTGACGAAACAGCGCTTGACAAGTTTCGGGATCAAGCTGTTACCAAAGGAAATTCAGAAAGGAGCACTCTGTCTCTTCTGACATACCGACGCAATCAGGATGGTGCAGCACACAATTGGTTAATACATCAACAGCTGGTCGGAACCGGATCCCCGCGGAAACGCGACTCCACGTAGTTCCAGGCATCCGGGAAACCCGCCACCGCCGTGGTCATGTGCTCGGCGATCTCGAAGGGCCGGAACATCACCGGCGCGCCCGCCTTGCAGTAGCGGTCGGCCACCTCGGCCACCGGATCGAACGACGTCAGCTCGTCGAACCGGCCCTGCCAGAAGTAGGTCGGGGCGACCGGGACGGCGGTGTTGTAGCGCAGGCTGTTCTCACGCAGTACCTCGTGCGCCACCGGGCTGTCCATCAGGCTCTTGGAGGCGGCCATCTGCTCGGCATTGCGGAAGATGCCGTGGAACAGCAGGAAGCGACGGCAGGCGTCGTGGGTGAACTCGCGGAACCACAGGCCGTTCTCATTGAGCTGATCCGAGATCGGCAGGCGGTTCGGGTATTCGCGCTCCAGGCCCATGGCCGCGGCGAAGGCCAGGCCGAAGCCCGGGTGCGGGGCGAAGCCCAGCGACAGCGCCATCTGCTCCAGGTCGGCCGGAATGCCGCCCGCCACCACGGCGTCCAGCTTCAGGTCGGGGGCGTACTCGGGCTGCATGGCCCCGGCCCACGCCGTCGCCATGCCGCCGCCGGAGTACCCCGCCAGCGCCACCGGCGAATTGCCCAGACCCAGCTCGGCGACCTTGCGGACCGCCTTCACGCTGTCCAGGGTCACCATGCCGCTCAGCTTCGCCGCGCCGTAGGCCACGTTCGGGCCCAGGTAGTCCGGCATGGAGATGGCCCAGCCGCGGCCGATCGGCAGCATGGCACCGGCGCCGTCCTGCAGTTCGCCGTTGAACAGTGAGCGCGACGGGTTGCACTGCGAGCCCAGGGAATTGATCAGGGCCTGGTACGAGACCAGCGGCGGGTTCTTGACGCCCTTGGGCATCAGCACCGTGGTCATGCCCAGGATCGGCTGACCCTGCGAATTGGTGGAACGGAAGGCGACCTGCCAGCCGTCGGTGCCCACGTACAGACCCGGATCGATACGCCGGGTGCGGACCACGTCACCGGGCGCGAAACCGCCCAGGTCGGCGGGCGGGCTGTAGAAAGGATCGGGATCCTGTGTGGGATAAAGGGGTTGAGCCGATACGGGGGCGCACACCGACCCTGCGGTCAGGATGCTCAAAGCCAGGACCACCGCCCTGGCGGATCTTGCGAACAACGACGTTCCCTCACACTTCAGCCGTTCGAGTCTCGCGCCCCCGACTGCACGGCGAACGAACGGTCGACCAACAAGCAACGGATTGGCATGCGGCACAGCCGCGCCCATGACCGGAAGAGGACAGACAGCAAGCCTCTCGCGAATCGTCCAGTGACGCTACAGCTAACCTGGGCAAACGTCCAGACATACGAACAAACCAGGCACGAACTGTCAGCGAGCAGCCCCGCTCAGTAGACGATCGAGTCCACCGATCAGGAAGACTACCTGGTCCTCGTATAAGTCCGATAATTCCTGCGCGGGTGGAGGAGTCGTGGCCGGGTGCCAGTCGTCGGCACGACTGAGCGCCTGCAGGAAACCCATGAGCGCAATGGCCCAGCGGGCTTCCAGGCGATCGGGGTCCGAGGCCGGGAAGGCGCGGCGCAGCTGGACGTGCAACTGATCGGGCAGGTCCTGCTCGGCGGTCGCCAGCGCCGGATGCGAGACCAGCGAGAGCTGGGTGACGATCTTGATCCACCGCATGCCGCGAGTCCGGTGCGCCAGCAGCAGGTCCCGATAGGGCTCGGTGACCGCGCGCACCAGCGTCTCCGCGGTCGGCGGCCCCGGGCGCGCCGCCAGCGCGTCGGCATTGGCGCGGATGCGGTCACGCACCGTGGCGCCCAGATCCAGCAGCACCGCGGCGATCAGATCGTCCTTGGTGCCGAAGTGGTAGTTGACCGACGACGGACCCAGACCCGCCGCGGCATTGACCGCGCGCACCGACACCGCGTCCACACCCTGGGCGGCGAACAGGCGCTCGGCGGTCTTCACCAGCCGGGTGCGGGTCGCATTGCCCTGGCGGTTCTGCATCGGGACGGTCACGCCACGAGCTTGGCACATCGGCGCGGCGGGCCCGTCAGCACGGGGTGCACAACTGGATCGACAGACCGATTTCCGGACGCCGAAACCGCCCATTATCGGGGCGCAATCAGTCCTTCCACCTGAGTTTTCGAATCATGTCCACTCACCGGGACGACCACATTTCTGGATCACTTGATCCAGGTTTACTCGGGGAACCGCCCCGGGCGACGAAGCCCGGCGCACTGGGTAAGGAGATCCCGCATGTGGACCGCTGAATCGATGAAGTTCGGGGCGTTCCTGGCCCCCTACCACCCCCTCGACGCCGACCCGGCCCTCCAGCTGCGGCGCGACATCGATCTCATGGAACACCTCGACCACCTCGGCTTCGACGAAGCCTGGATGGGCGAGCACCACTCCACCGGCGCCGAGATCGTGCCCGCGCCCGACGTTTTCATCGCCGCCGCCGCCGAACGCACCGAACGTCTGCGCTTCGGCACCGGCGTCATGTCGCTGCCCTACCACCACCCGCTGGTCACCGTCGACCGCATCACCCAGCTCGACCTGCAGACCCGCGGGCGGCTCATCTTCGGCACCGGACCCGGCAAGATCCCGCTCGACGCGCACATGATGGGCATCAACCCCTCCGACCAGCGCCGCCGCCAGGGCGAGGCCCTGGACGCGATCCTGGCGCTGCTGCGCGGCGAGGTCGTCAATATGACCACCGACTGGTTCACCCTGCGCGACGCGCGCGCCCAGCTGCCCACCTACGATCCGGCCGGGATCGAGGTCGCCACCGCCTCCACCATCTCCCCCAACGGGTCGGTGCTGGCCGGCACGCACGGGCTGTCGCTGCTATCGCTGGCCGCCAGCTCGCCCATGGGATTCGAAGTGCTGGACCGCAATTGGGGCGTCTACGAGAAGGCGTGCGCCGAACACGGGCACGTCGCCGACCGGTCGCGGTGGCGGCTGGTCAACCCGATCTTCCTCGCCGAGACCCGCGAGGAGGCCGAGCGCGCGGTGAGCCGGCGTATCGGATCCATGGCCGCCTACGTGAACCGGCAGACCGGCGAGAACCCGGCCTGGGCCGACACGCCCAAGGGCATCATCGACCAGTGGCGCAATGACAACCTCGGCGAATTCGGGCAGGCCATCATCGGTACGCCCGACGAGGCCATCGAGCGCATCGAGAAGCTGATCGAGAAGACCGGCGGCTTCGGCACCATGCTCGTGCTGCACGTGGACATGGCCGGCTGGGAGGACACCAAGCGCAGCTACGAGCTGTTCGCCTCGGAGGTGATCCCGCACTTCAAGAATCGCAACCGCCGCCGCGAGGACAGCCTGCAGTACGCCGCCGACAACCGAGAACTGCTGATCGGGCAGCTGGTCACCGCGATCAGCAAGGCCCACACCGACTACTACGGCGAATCCGCCGCGACGGGAGCCTGACACCATGCGCGCCACACAGTTTCTGAACGGCGAGTTCACCGCCACCGAGGTGGCCGAGCCGCCCGCCCTCGGACCCGGCCAGCTGCGCATCGCGGTCGCCGCGTGCGGCATCTGCGGCAGCGATCTGTCGATGTCGAAGGATCCCTGCCGATTCGTGCAGGTGGCCACCGACAGCGGGTATCCGCTCGCGACCTTCGACACCGAGCGGCCGGTGGTGCTCGGGCACGAGTACGCCGGGACCGTCAGCGAGATCGGTTCCGGGGTCACCGATTTCGCGGTCGGGGACCGGGTCGCCGGGATCGGGCTGGCCACCGAGACCGCCACCGGGATTCCGACGATCATCGGCTACTCCAACGACTATCACGGGGCGTTCGGCGAGAGCATCGTGGTGGACTCGTGGTGGGTGCGGCACGTGCCCGACGGGTTGTCCCTCGAACACGCCACCTTGGCCGAGCCGCTGCACGTGGGCGAGATGCATGTGCAGCAGTCGGGGCTGACGCCTGAGGACTCGGCGCTGGTGATCGGCTGCGGGACAATCGGACTCGGGGCCATCATCGCGGCCAAGGCGCGCGGGGCGCGGCTGGTGGTCGCCTCCGAGCCCTCGCCCAAGCGCCGCGAGCTGGCGCGGGCGGTCGGCGCGGACATCGTGGTCGATCCGAACGAGCAGGATCCGATCGCGGCCTGGATGGCGGCGGTGGCACAGCAGGATTCGGTGGTGGGCCAGTCGGGCACCGGCATCCTCATCGCCTTCGAATGCAGCGGGCGCGCCGGAATCCTCGGCACACTCATGGGGACCATGCCGTTCAATTCGCGCATCCAGGTGGTGGCCGCGCCGTTCGCGGACGAGCTGATCATTCCGGTGGTGGGCCAGTTCCGGCGGATCGCCATCAATTTCGGGCACGGGCCGTACGAGAACGCCTACGAAATCACCCTGGAGCGATTGGCGTCGGGGCAGATCGACGCCGAGGCGATCATCACCGGCCGGGTCGGGCTCGATGGCGTGGCCGAGGCGTTCACCGCGCTGCGGGACCCCGAGGAGCACGTGAAGATCCTGGTGCTACCGGGCCGCTGAACTGCCGGTTCCGTCCGATCCGGGGTGGAGGGCGCTATGGGTTGAGACCCTCCACACCGGGATTGGCTAACGTCCAGCGATTTCGAGACAAAGCGCCCCGGAGCGGGTCCGCCAGTTCCGCCACGTGACAGGTTATTCTGGCGAAATGTCGGCAAACAATGCTGTTGGGGAGGACGTGGCGACCACGGGCGAGGCCCAGGTGATTGCCCTGTGCAATCAGAAGGGCGGCGTCGGAAAGACCACCTCGACGGTCAATTTAGGTGCCGCGCTTGCCGAGTGCGGGCTGCGGGTGCTGCTGGTCGATCTCGACCCGCAGGGCGCGCTCTCGGCGGCGCTCGGCGTGGCCCACCACAACCTGGAACTGACCGTCTACGACCTATTGAGCCGCAACGCCCCACCCATCGACGATGTCCTGCTCGAGACCGCCGTCACCAATCTGCATCTGCTGCCCAGCAATATCGACCTCTCCGCCGCGGAGATCCAGCTCGTCAACGAAGTCGGCCGCGAACACTCCGTGAGCCGGGTGCTGAACCCCATCCGCGACCGCTACGACTACATCCTCATCGACTGCCAGCCGTCGCTGAGCCTGCTCACCGTGAACGCCCTGGCCTGCGCCGACGGCGTCATCATCCCCATGGAGTGCGAGTTCTTCTCGCTGCGCGGCCTGGCCCTGCTCAACGACACCATGGAAAAGGTGCGCGAACGCCTCAACCCCCGCCTCGAACTGTCGGGCATCGTGGTCACCATGTTCGACTCCCGGCTGCTGCACTCGCGCCAGGTCCTCGACCGCGTCGCCGACACCTTCGGCGAACGCCTCTACGACACCATGATCTCGCGCACCGTCCGCTTCCCCGACTCCACCATCGCCGGTGAACCCCTCACCACCCTGGACCCCAAATCCAAAGGCGCCGAGCAATACCGGGAACTGGCCCGCGAATTCCTCAAGCGCTCCGGCCGAGACCAGGCCCAGGGCTCCCTGTCCTTCACGCAGTAGAACTACCGCGCGACCTCCGACGCCAGTGCGGCGCGGTGGGTTTCGACGGCCTGGCGGGTTTCCTCGGTGACCAGGTCGGCGTTGATGTGGGCGCCTGCCATGGCGCCGGCGGCGGCGGAATTGCCGACCTGGGCGGAGAGGTCGGTGACGTTGCCCGCTGCCCAGACGCCGGGGATCTCGGTGCGGCCGGTGGGGTCGGCGGGGATGTATTCGCCTGCGCCCGAGGGGTGGGGTGTGGGGGTGAGGCCGAGGTCGGTGAGGAAAGCGGCTCGGGCCTTCATGTGGGTGGGGGCGGCGAGGATTTCTCGGGGGATGACGGTGCCGTCGGTGAGGCGGACGCCGGACAGGCGGTCGGCGGTGACTTCGACCGAGGCGATGTCGCCGGGGACTACCCGGATTCCCCTGGCGGCCAGTTGTTCCGATTCCTCTTCGGTGGGCGGGGTGTTGGTGTGGGCGAAGTAGACGATGTCGTCGCTCCACTGGCGGAAGAGCAGGGACAGGTGGACGGCCATGGGGCCCAGGCCCAGCACGCCGATGGGGCGGTCGCGGACCTCCCAGCCGTGGCAGTAGGGGCAGTGGATGACGTCGTGGCCGAAGCGGTCGCGCAGACCCGGAATGGCGGGGAGTTCGTCGACCAGGCCGGTGGTGACGAGCAGGCGGCGGGCCCGCACGGTGCGGGCGGCGGCGAGGATGACGACGAAATCGTCACCGTCCCTGCGGATTCCGGTCACCACACCGGAGACGACGTGGCCGCCGTAGTCGCGGACCTCCGCGCGACCGCGGGTCAGTAGTTCGGCGGGCGGGACGCCCTCGCGGGCGAACAGGCCGTGCACCCGGTCAGCGGGGGCGTTGCGCGGGGCGCCCGCGTCGATCACCGCCACCGTGCGGCGGGCCCGGGCGAGCATGAGGGCTCCGTTCAGGCCCGCGGGTCCCCCGCCTACCACCACCACGTCGTAGCTGTCGTTCAGCTGATCGGTCATTGATGACCACCTCCTGTCTACGACCATGCGGACCGCACGGCCATATCGGCAACCTTCTTTGCCGATATGGCAAACTGGAGTCATGACCGAGGATATCGACGCAGCCCTGGAAGGGGTGGGCCTACGACTCCGTGAGCTGCGCAAACAACGGGAAACCACGCTGGCCGAGCTGTCCACGGAGACGGGGATCTCGGTGAGCACCTTGTCGAGGCTGGAATCCGGGGCGCGGCGGCCCACCCTGGAGCAGCTGCTGCCCTTGGCGCGCGCCCACGGCGTCACCCTCGACGAGCTGGTGAACGCGCCCGACACCGGGGATCCGCGGGTCCACCTGCGACCGATCACGCGCGGCGGGATGCAGATGCTGCCGTTGACCCGGCGGGCGGGCGGGATTCAAGCGTTCAAGATCATCATGGATCCGAGATCCGGTCGCACCGAACCGAATCCGCAGACCCACGAGGGCTACGAGTGGCTCTACGTCCTCAACGGCCGGTTGCGGATGATCCTCGGCGCGCACGACCTCGTATTGGAGCCGGGCGAGGCCGCCGAATTCGACACCCGTGAACCGCACTGGTTCGGCGCGGCCGACGATCGGCCGGTCGAATTTCTCAGCCTGTTCGGCAAACAGGGCGAACGCGCCCACTTCCGCGCCCGCCCGCGCAAGGACTGATCAGGCCAGGACCTGATCAGGCCGGGTAGCGCGGACCGATCAGCGCCAGCGCGGTTTCCACCGCCACCGGAATGATCTCGGTGATGTCGCGCCCGTCCTCCACCATGGAGGCGATGAGCTCACGGAAGCCGCCGTAGAGGATGGTCGCCATCTGATGCGTCGGCGGATGCAGGCCCGCGCCCTGGAATTCCGTTGTGCCGGTCAGGGTTTGGATCAGCGTGATGAACGCGTCCGCGGCGTCGCGCTGCAGGTCCCGGGCCCGCTCCCCCAGCGCCGGGATGTCGCGGATCCAGGCCAGCGTGATGGGAGTGTCCACGCGCGAGGCCCCGATCCACGCCTCGACCGCCTGATGGATCTGGGTGTCCCACGGCGCGGACACGTCCACAGCGGCGTAGATCTGCGCGATGGTGTCGTTGTTGCGTTCGGTCAGCAGCGCCACGAAGCAGTCCTGCTTGTCGTCGAAATGCTCATAGAAGGTGCGTCGCGAGGTCTTGGCCAGGCGCACGATATCGGCGACCGTGGTGTCGCGGTAGCCGCGCTCGCGGATCGCGTCGGCCATCGCATCGAGCAGCCGACGCCGGAAGCCGGACTCGGCGGCGGAGTCGGCGCTGGTGGCGGAGTCGGCGCGGGTCACGAGCATCAGCGTAGTTTGCCCGGATCTCGGTGGGTGCCGCGACGGCCGGTGTGTTCGCCGCGGCGCTGGTCACCCGAGGTCAGGCGGTCACCGGTTCGGGCCCGCGATCGACGCTCGCGGCCCGCACCGAGCGGCGGCCGAAGCGGATGGTGCCGTCCTCGATTCGCCCGTGCCGCAAGGTGATCACGTCCTGCGCGTAGTTCATGCCCAGCCGCCACGGCGGGCGCGATCCGGCTTTGGGGAAGCGGTCCATCGACCGCAGCACGTAGCCCGCCTGGAAGTCGAGCAGCGGCGTGGTGGTCACCGCGGGGTCCGGCCACGGCGTGGCTTGGCTGTACCCGTGCTCGTCGAGGTGCCGCAGCAGCCGGCAGACGAATTCGGCGACCAGGTCGGCTTTGAGCGTCCAGGAGGCGTTGGTGTAGCCGATGGTGAAGGCGAAATTCGGGACGCCGCTGAGCATCATGCCCTTGTAGGCCATGGTGTCGGAGGCGGCGATCTCGCGCCCGTCGACGGTGAGCGCGATGCCGCCCAATGCCAGCAGATCCAGTCCGGTCGCGGTCACCACGATGTCGGCGGGCAGTTCGGCCCCGGATTCGAGGCGGATTCCGTCCGCGGTGAATCGTTCGATGCGGTCGGTGGCCACCGAGGCGCGTCCGGCGCTGATCGCCCGGAACAGATCCCCGTCCGGAACCAGGCACAGCCGCTGATCCCACGGGTTGTAGCTGGGATTGAAATGCGTGTCGACGTCGTAACCGTCGGGCAGCTGCTTGATGGTGAGGTCGCGGAAGAACTTGCGCATCATGGCGGGTCGCCGCTGGCTGAGCTGGTAGATGACGGTGCCGATGGCCACGTTCTTCCAGCGGGTGACGGCGTAGGCGCGCCGCTCCCCCAGCCATTGCCGCAGTTTGGTGGCGACGGCGTCGACGCTCGGCGCGGACATGATGTAGGTGGGTGAGCGCTGCAGCATGGTGACGTGCGCCGCGGTCTCGGCCATGGCGGGCACCAGTGTCACCGCGGTCGCGCCGCTGCCGATCACCACGACCCGCTTTCCGGCGTAGTCGAGTTCGGCGGGCCAGTGCTGCGGATGCACGACCTGTCCTCGGAACTCGTCCAGCCCGGCGAACTCCGGGACATAGCCCTCGTCGTAGCGGTAGTAGCCGCTGCACAGGTAGAGGAAGTCGCATGTGATGGTCGAGCCCCTGCCGTCATGCTCGTATCCGACGGTCCAGCGCGCTTCCTCCGAGTCCCACGAGGCCCCGGTCACGTTGTGCCCGTACCGGATTCGCCGGTCGATGCCCGCGTCGGCGGCGGTGTCGCGAATGTAGGACAGGATGGCGGGCCCGTCCGCGATGGCCTCGGCCGCCACCCACGGCCGGAACCGGTACCCGAGGGTGTGCATGTCGGAGTCCGACCGCACCCCCGGATACCGGAACAGGTCCCAGGTCCCGCCCATGGCCTCGCGGGCCTCGAGGATGGCGTAGCTGCGGTCCGGGAACGCGTCCTGCAGATGGTGCGCCGCCCCGATCCCCGACAGTCCGGCGCCGACGATCAGCACGTCCACGTGTTCGGTCATCGTCCCGCTCCCTTCGAGGCCCGGGTCCGCGCCAGGCCCATCACGACCGACAGCACGTCGAAGTAGTGCGTCGGGGTCACCCGGGTGAGGATGTCGAACAGATACGCGTCGGGTCCGACGAGGATGCGCGCCTTGCCGCGTTCGACTCCGCGGCAGATGATCTCGGCCGCCTTCTCCGGGCTGGTCATGGTCATGGCCTCGAATTCGGCGGCCATCTGCTCGTGGCTGCGGCCCCGGCCCTCGGGGTCCTGCCGGACGCGACCGTTGCGGGCGATATTGGTGCGGATGCCGCCGGGGTGCACGGTCACCGCCGAGACGCCGGTCCCCCGCAGTTCCTGCCGCAGCGCGTCGGTGAATCCGCGCACCGCGAATTTCGCCGCGCAGTAGGCGCTCTGGTACGGCATGCCCGCCAGCCCGAACACGCTGGAGGTGTTGACGATCGCGCCGCTGCCCTGTTCGACCAGGATCGGCAGGAAGGCTCGCGTCCCGTTCACGACGCCGTCGAAGTTGATCTGCCGCAGCCATTCGTCGTCCTCGGGCACGGTGTCGAGCACCGAGGAGGACACGGCCACACCGGCATTGTTGAAGACCGCGGCCAGGGGTGCGGTCAGCCACGCCTGCACTTCCTCGGCGAACGCGAGCTGGTCGGCGGCGTCGCGCACGTCCAGTACCCGGGTCAGCACCGGCCCGTTCAGTCCGGCCGCGGTCTGCTTCAATCCGTCGGCGTCGATATCGGCGATGGCCACCGGTGACCCACGGCGGGACAGCAGTTGGGCCAGTCCCCGCCCGATTCCCGAGGCCGCGCCGGTGATCATGACCGGGTGGCCGGACAGCGGCCTAGAGGTTCGGGGCATCGGAACTCCTGGATTCGGCGGTGCGGATGTGGGTGTCGATGAGGTCGGCGAAGGTGGGCCAGAGCGCGACCGGCAGATCGTGGCCCATGCCCGGCACGGTGTGCAGGCGCGCGCCCGCGATCGCGGCGGCGGTCACCGCGCCGCCGGTGGGGTTCACCATCGGGTCGCGGTCGCCGTGCACCACCAGGGTGGGCGCGGTGATGGTCCGCACCTCGCGAGTCCGGTCCCCGGACTTGAGGATTCCGGCGAGCTGCCGCCCGACGCCCGCCGCCGGGCGCGGATCGCGATCCCAGGTCAGGCCCGCCGTGGCCCGGATCCGCGGCTCGTCGAGGGGATATCCGGCCGACCCGATGTGCCGGTACATGCGCACCGCGCCCTCGACGTGCTCCTCCCGCGTGCGAGCGGGCTTGGCGAACATGCGAATCCAGGTGGACGGCGCGGGCCGCCCGACCCGCGGCGCACCCGTGGTGGAGAAGATCGACGTCAGCGAGGACACCCGCTCGGGATAGCGGGCGGCCACGGTCTGGGCGATCATCCCGCCCATGGACATGCCGACCAGATGCGCCGACCGCCAGCCGAGGATGTCGAGCAGTCCGGCGGTGTCGGCGGCCATATCCCCGAGATCGTATTGCTGTGCGTCCCAGCGCTTGCGGGCCATGGCGAGACCACCCGGCGGCCGGAACCCGGCGTGGGTGGAGGTGCCGACGTCGCGATTGTCGAATCGCACCACGTCGTAGCCGCGGACCACGAGCTGCGCGACCAGACCGTCGTGCCATTCGTGCTTCTGTTGTCCGAGCCCGGCGATGAGCAGCAACGGCACACCCGCGCCCTGCCGCTCGTAGGTCAGGGTGATGCCCCGCCCGACCTCGGCGACCCGCTCGCTCATGCGGTCACCTGCTCGCCGCGCGCGTCCCGGGAGTCGGCGGATTCGTCTGTGACAGTGCTGGATTCGACCGACACCGCGCCGGTCTCGCCGGATTCGACGTCGGCGGTCGACCGCGGCGTCCTGCGGTACACGACCGCGCGCCCCTTCTTCGCGGGAGCCAGCGCGACCCCGCGGAAGTGGGTGCGCTCGTCGGGCGCGTCGGTGGGCGCGAGGGTGAAGTCGCGCAGCAGCACCCGCAGCACCACGTTCATCTCCATGGTCGCGAACGCCGCTCCGATGCACCGGCGCGCGCCGCCGCCGAACGGAATCCAGTTGAACGTCCCCGGCCGCGCGTCGAGGAACCGGTCCGGGTCGAAATCGCGTGGGTTGGCGAACAATTCCGGATTGTCGTGCATGAGCCGGATGCTGACCAGGACGTGCTGGCCACGCGGCAGCGTCCAGCGGCCCAGCCGGAAGTCGTCCACCCGCACCTTGCGGGCGGTGGCGTCGATGACCGGGCGCACCCGCTGGACCTCGAGCAGCGTCGCCTCGCGCAGCGCGGAGCCGCCCGCGTCGGTCTCCTCGACCAGGCGCGCCAGGATGTGTGGGTGCCGGCGCAGCCGTTCGACGGTCCAGGCCAGCGAGGTGGCGGTGGTCTCGTGGCCCGCGGTGAGCAGGGTGAGCAGCTCGTCGGCGATCTCGCTGTGTGTCATGGCCGAGCCGTCGTCGTAGCGGGCCTGCAGCAGCATGGCCAGGACATCGTCGCGGTCGGCCAGGTGCGGGTCGGCGGCGGCGCGGCGGATGAGCCGTCCCACGATCTCGTCGTAGCTCGCGCGGTGGGCCTGGAACCGCGCCCACGGCCCGAAGCGCCCGAACAAGCCCTGCGGCACCGGCAGCGTCGCCAGCGCGGAGGCGACCAGCACCAGTTTCGGGATCACCTCGCGCAGTTGCTCGAATTCCGCTCCCTCCGCACCGAATACGGCGCGCAGGATCACATTGAGCGTGATGCGCATCATCGAATCCATGGTCGCGAATTCGCGCCCCGAGGGCCAGGTGGCCATCTCGCGGATGGCCTCCTCCTCGATCAGCGATTCGTAGACCGCCAGCCGCCGCCCGTGGAAGGGCGGGGTGAGCAGTTTGCGCTCCTTGCGGTGCTCCTCACCGCGCCGCGCGAACAGCGAACCGGGGCCCAGGAATTGGCCGAGGTTGATGTCGAGATTGTCGACCAGATCGGTGTGGGTGGTGAACAGCGCCTTCACCTCGGCGGGGTCGGACAGCACGACGGTGGGCCCGAAGCGCGGCATCGACACCACGAACGCCGACCCGTAGCGCTGATGCAGCCGCCGCCAGGCGCGGGTGCGCCCGGCCAGAATCTCGATGCCCTGCACGAAGCCCGGCGTCGTCGGTCCGTCGGGCAGTGTCACTGTGGTCATGCGCCATCTCCCAGCGTGGTACTTCTTCGTACCAGCGCGACGGTACGCCCGTGTACCACGGTGTGGCAAGGGTCACTTTCGCGACGTCAGGGGCGATGGGGTGGCGTTTCCGCTTACTGGCCGGTGCCGACGAGCAGCGCGACGATGGCCTGGACGAATCCCTCGATGCGTTCACGGGGGTATACATCCGGTTCGCTGACCGCCAGCCGGCCCAGCATCTCGGCGATGGTCAGCAGCGAATCGGTGAGCAGGCCGGAATCGATTCCGGCCCAGCGGGAATCGGCGATCAGGCCCATGCGGACCAGGGCCTCGGCCCGGTCGAAGATGCCCGCGCGGGAGCTGCGGATGGCCTCGCGGTATTCGTCGGGGGCATTGCCGGGGCCCGAGAGCAGCAGTCGCCAGCGGGTCGGATTGTCCAGGGCCACATCGACGAACGCGCGGACCGAGGCGGAGGCCGCGACCACCGGATCCGCTCCGAGCAGGTCGGTGGGCAGGGTGTCGGCGACCTGCTCGAGGGCGCGTTCGCGTTCGCGTTCCAGCAGGGCGGCGACGAGCTCGGCACGAGTCTTGAAGACGGTGTACAGCACGGGTTTTCCCACGCCCGCCTCGGCGGCGACGGCCTCCATGCTGAGCTCGTGGAGTTCGGCCTTCTCCAGGACCGCGAAGGCGGCG
Source organism: Nocardia sp. NPDC059764 (assembly GCF_042732555.1). Taxonomy (NCBI): domain Bacteria; kingdom Bacillati; phylum Actinomycetota; class Actinomycetes; order Mycobacteriales; family Nocardiaceae; genus Nocardia; species Nocardia sp. NPDC059764. The sequence continues at coordinate 61,295 of NZ_JBHWHH010000009.1, read as the reverse complement.
TCGAGCAATTGCGCGCGGCGCTCCCCGGGTGGCAACCGGGGCGCGTAGCGCCGGCGCGGGCGGTCCGCCGTCATGCCCTCATCCCCTGCCTCCACCTTCATCGGGCCCATTCTGTCATCCCGGATCGCGAGGTCACGCGCCCGTCCAGGGTAAAGCTACGCGACCGTTGTATTCATTCCCGGCAATTGCTACGGTGGCGTTGTATTCCATGGGATCGAACCTGCAGAGGAGCCCCCAGTGACCTTCGATCCGACCACCCTCCGCCGCGACGACTACGGCTTCTTCGGCCCGGATTCCCCGAGCTGGAAGGTGTGGACCTCCCCCACCGCCGTCATCGGATTCCAGCGCGCGGTCACCCTCGAGCACTTCGATCCGTTCCTGACCGCGGCCGTCGCCGACACCGGCAAGATCTACTCCGAGCCGCGCGACCGCCTCGACGCCACCTTCGCGTACTTCCTGATCGTGGCCATCGGCGATTCCCGCACCGCCATCCAGGCCTCGGAGCACCTGATGACGGTACACGCCGAGAACACCGGCATCGAGCCGATCAGCGGTCAGCGCTACAGCGCCAACTCCCCCGACACCCAGCTGTGGATCCACATCACGGGCTGGCAGTCGGTGCTCAAGGCCTACGAGATGTTCGGGCCCGGGCTGACTCCCGAGGAGGAGGCCCAGTACTGGCGGGAGTGCCGCATCGCCGCCGAGCTGCAGACCTGCAAACCCGAGGACGTGCCGATCACCCGCGAAGGCGTGCGTCAGTACTACGCGGATGTCCGTGCGCGCCTGTGCACTTCGGAGGCCGCCCAGGACGGAATGCGGCAGCTGCTGTTCACCTCGCCCAAGAACGGCGCGGGCTGGACCTATGCGCTCGGCGCGCGACTGCTGTCGTTCGCTTCGATCGCGACCCTGCCGAAGTGGCAGCGCAAGCTGGGCCAGTTCGACCGGCCCGGCTTCGTGGATCTGATGGTGCGCCCGGCGGGCCGGATCCTGGTGTGGCTGTTCACCCTTTTCGACAAGAAGGGCCTGATCATGGCCGCGCCGATCATCGCGCCGATGGCCGGGCAGATCCTCGAACAGCACATCAAGGGTGACCTGCCCGCGCGGCTGGAGACGGTGACCCCGGCCGATGCCCGCCGCCGCTACGGGACGCGCGGGCATCGGACCGTCACCGCCGCAAGCTGATCCGAGTCAGATCAGCGGTGTGAAGTCGCGGCTGGCCAGGTACTCCGGCCGCGGACCCGGCGCGGAGTACGGGTCGCGCAGGGTGTTCTCGACGCTGTTGAACACCAGGAACAGATTCGAGCGCGGGAACGGCGTGATGTTGCCCGAGGACCCGTGCATCAGGTTCGAGTCGAACAGCAGCGCCGAGCCCGCCGGACCGGTGAACTGGGTGACGCCGTGCTTGCCCGCCAGATCGGTGAGCGCCTCCTGGGAGGGCACGCCGATCCGCTGCTCCCGCAACGACACCCGGTGATGGTCGGTGGGCGTCTCGCCCTGGCACGGCACGAACGTGCGGTGCGAGCCGGGCATGACCATCAGGCTGCCGTTGAACGGGTAGTTGTCGGTCAGGGCGATCGACAGGCTCACCGCGCGCGGGGCGGGCATGCCGTCCTCGGCGTGCCAGGTCTCGAAGTCGGAGTGCCAGTAGAACCCGGCGCCGGTGAACCCGGGCATGTAGTTCACCCGGGCCTGGTGCAGGTAGACATCCGAGCCGAGGATCTGGCGGGCCAGACCCGCGATCCGGTCCTGGCGCACCAGCTCCCCGATCATCGGACTGAACCGGTGCACGTCGAAGACCGAGCGCACCCGATGCGAAGCCCGCTCGATGATCACGCGCTCGTCGAGCAGCAATTCGGGATCGCTGGTCAGGTGCTGCATCTCGGTCGCCACCGCCCGCACCTCGTCCGGGTCGAGCAGCATGTCCAGCACGGCGTAGCCGTTGTCGTCGAACTCGGCCAGGCCGTGGGAGTCGATCGGGCCCCAGACCGTCGGGTCGTCGCGCTCGATGGGCGGCGTCCCGGCGACCGTGCGGGTGCGGTAGCGGTCGATCAATCCGTAGTCGGACAGGGTCATGCGAATCTCCTAGTCGACGGCGACCAGCGGGTAGATACCGTTCTCGTCGTGGACCTCCTGCCCGGTCACCGGCGGATTGAACACGCACAGCATGCGCATCCGGGTGCGGGCGAACAGGCGGTGGCGTTCGTGGCCGTCGAGCAGATACATGGAGCCGGGGCCCAGCTCGTAGGTGACGCCGTGGTCGAGATCGACCAGGGTGCCGTCGCCCTCGACCAGCCAGACGGCCTCGACGTGATTCCGGTAGTGGAACTCGTGGACGGACTCGGCGTCGATGGTGGTCTCGTGGAACGAGAACCCGACCCGGTCGCCGCCCAGCACGATCCGCTTGCTGCGCCAGCCCGGACCCGCGACATCGCGGTCGGTGCCGGTGATCTCGGCGGTGGTGCGCACGATCATATCAGCGACCCCGTCCGCTGCCGAGGGCGTCCAGCGAGGAGGCCAGCAGTTCCAGGCCGTGATCGAGCTCGGACTCGGAAATGGTCAGCGGCGGAAGCAGTTTCACCACCTCGTCCTCGGGACCGGAGGTCTCGATCAGCAGTCCGCGCTGGAAGGCGGCGGCGCACACCTTCTCCGCCTGGGAGGCGTCATCGAAGACCAGGCCGTGCACCAGCCCGCGCCCGCGGGCGCTCACGCCGTCGAAGGCGGCGGCCATACCGGTCAGGGCGCGATCGATGCGCGCGCCCTTGGCCCGGGTGGCCGACTCCAGGCCGTCGTCGGACCAGTAGTGCTCGATGGCGGTGCGGGCGGTCACGAAGGCCGGGTTGTTGCCGCGGAAGGTGCCGTTGTGCTCGCCCGGCTTCCACTGGTCCAGTTCGGGTTTGAACAACACCAGCGCCATCGGCAGGCCGTAGCCGCCGATCGACTTGGACAGGGTGACGATATCCGGTGTGATGCCGGCGTTCTCGAAGGAGAAGAACGGGCCGGTGCGGCCGCAGCCCATCTGCACGTCGTCCACGATCAGCAGAATCTCGCGCGCGGAGCACAATCCGGCCAGCTTGCGCAGCCATTCCACACTGGCGATATTGACCCCGCCCTCACCCTGCACGGTCTCGACGATGACCGCGGCCGGGCTGTCCAGACCGGAGGAGGCGTCGTCGAGGACCCGCTCCATCCATTCGAAGGAGTCGCCCTCGGTGCCGGACAGGTAGCCGTCGAAGGGCATCGAGGTGGCGTGCTGCAACGGCACGCCCGCGCCCGCCCGCTTGGCGGCATTGCCGGTGACCGACAGCGCGCCCAGCGTCATACCGTGGAAAGCGTTGGTGAAGTTGAGGATCTCGGTGCGGCCGGTCACCTTGCGGGCCAGTTTCAGCGCCGCCTCCACCGCGTTCGCGCCGGTGGGTCCGGGAACTGCACCTTGTAGTCCAGGCCGCGCGGCCGCAGGATGCGTTCGCGCAGCGATTCCAGCAGTTCGCGTTTGGCGACGGTGGACATGTCCAGGCCGTGGGTCAGGCCGTCGCCCGCGATGTAGTCGAGCAGCGACTGCTTGAGCACCGGGTTGTTGTGGCCGTAGTTGAGCGCGCCCGCGCCGGCGAAGAAGTCCAGGTATTCGCGGCCGGTCTCGTCGTGCAGCCAGGATCCCGAGGCGGTGTCGAACACCGTCGGCCAGGAGCGGCAGTAGCCGCGCACATTCGATTCCAGATCCGCGAACACGGACAGGTCGGGGGTGGTGGTGATCATCGCGGTTCCTCCTGAGTGGTCACCGGTGCGATGCGGTAGAGATCCTCCGGCTGATGCCCGCCGGGGAATTGATCCGCCGAGAACAAGGTCGTGCGGGTCAGAGCCGCGCCCCGGCGACGGGCCAGGGCGGCGAACATGGCCACCGACGCCGGATTGTCCGGCGAGATGGTGGTTTCGAGCTGGGTGATGCCGTGCGCGGTGGTGCGTTCCAGCAGGGCGTCGAGCATGTCCACGCCGAGTCCGTGCCCGCGGTGTGGCTGGTCCACGGCCACCTGCCACACGAACAGGACATTGGGCCACGCCGGCCGGGTGTAACCGATGACGAAACCGGCTACCTCACCGTCGATCTCGGCGACCATCGACGTGGCCGGGAAATCACGGCACCACAGCAGATAGGCGTAGCTGGAGTTGGTGTCGAGTACCCGGGAGTTCTCGGCGATCTGCCACATGTGCGCGCCGTCGGCGAGCTCGGGTTCCCGGATCTGGATGGTTTGCTGGGATATCGCGTCAAATTTGCTGATTGGGATCTGCATGACCATCCCAGCCTGACCAAGCAACGTTGAGGTCTTCCATGCGAACTCATTGCGATCTCATGACGATCCGATGACTCCGCCCGGGACGAGGACCTCAGCGCGGCATGTCGAGGCGGTAGCCGAGCCCGCGCACCGTCACCACGATGCGGGGATCGGAGGGGTCGACCTCGATCTTCGTGCGCAAGCGGCGCACATGGACGTCGACGAGTCGTTCGTCGCCGAAGAAGCCTTCGTCCCAGGCTCTTTCGAGCAGCAGGGTGCGGGTGAGCACGCGGCCCGGATTCGCGGCCAGCTCGCACAGCAGCCGGAATTCGGTGATGGTCAACGGAATCTGCTCCTCGCCGCGGCGCACCGCGCCGCCCTCGGGCGAAAGCACCAGCGGCGCAGCATCGTCGGGGTCGAGCACGATCTCGGTCAACGGTTCGGCCATCGATTCGTCGGGCAGCCCGCCCAGGTGCGGGCGCCGCCGCAGCGCCCGCATGCGCGCGCTGATCTCCTTGATCTCGAACGGCTTGGTGACGAAGTCGTCGGCCCCCGCTTCCAGGGCGGCGACCACGTCGTGGGTGTCGTTGCTGGCGCTGACCACCATGATCGGCACCTCATGCGCGCGGCGGACCTCACGAATACAGGTGAAGGCGTCCATTTCACCGGACAAGAGGTCCACGACCATCACGTCCGGCGCGCCGTTCACCCGCAGCTGTTCCAGCGCGGCCTCGCCCGCGCCCGCCTCGGCGACCTCGTATCCTTCCTCTTCCATCGCCGCCCGCAAGGAGCCGCGGACTCCGTAGTCGTCCCCCACGATCATCAGGCTCGCACCCATATTTCAATTCCTTTTCGCGTTCGACAAAGTCGAATACCCGAACCATAGTTGCCCGAAACATGCTGACTTTTGCGGTGTGCACGCGATAGCTGGCGCGCATTGATGGAATTGCCACACGTCAAACGTGCTTTTCGCGCGACTCCGGAGGACGCCGCGGCTATTCACCCGGTCCGGTAACCCGCAGGTCGCATGTGCGACATTGTGAGAACAGGCACAAGGTGTTTCGAATGCGAAATCGCGGTTTTCGGGTGCTATTACCGGACGGCGATATCGATGACCGGCCCGCGTGCCGGATCCAGCCAGCGCATGAGCCGGTCCAGGTCGGCGGCGGGAACCGCGACACAGCCCGCGGTCGGGTGACCGTCGCCGACATGCAGGAAATACGCCGATCCGGCCCCCGCGACCACGGGAGCGCGGTTGTAGTCGATGACGACGGCGTGATCGTAGGCCGGGCCCGCGCTGCCGAGATCCTCACCGGCGGATTCGTCGAACGGGCAACTGCCCGGCGCGCAACTGTAATGCGTGTTGTAGTACCGCGACGCGGTGTCCGACACCCACCAGTCCGAGGTCGTCACCCGCCGGTACCGCAGCCGGGTGCCATTGTCGGCGGCGATGCCGAAAGCCTCTGTCAGTGACCAGATTCCGGCGGGCGAGCGGGTCGCGGATTCGCTGGCAGGACCGATGCCCTGGGCGCCGACATCGGCGCGCAACGGTCCGATCGCCCGAACCCACTGCGCCCCAACCCGATCCCACGCGCTGAGGGTGGCGGTGGTCGCGTCGGCCGAATCGGAGATCACGGTGATGACCTGCCCGGCCGGGCCGCGGTAGTCGGGTTGATCATCGGTCTCGGCGTGCCGTTGGCCGCAGCCGACGGTGCCGGTCAGCAGGGCCGCGGCGACCGCGGCCGCGCTGAGCAGGCGTCGACGGCGGGCGGCCATCAGGACAGGCGGTGCTCTTCGATATCGGTCGACAGCGTGTTGCCGTTCAGCTCCAGATACAGGTGCCGGTCGGTGATCGAGAGCGTGAGCGCGTTGCGGCGCTGCAGGAACTGGGTCGCGTCCTCGATGAAGGTGGGGTCGAACGAGTAGACGCGGATCTCCGAAGCGTGGTGAATCCGCTTGGCCGGGAGTTGCGCGAGCACCTTGACCGGATCGCGGTGGGTGTAGATGACCACGCGGTCAGCCAGTTTGCTGCCCCGGTGGATGCGGGCGGCCTCGGGCGCGCCCACATCGATCCAGGCGGTCATGCGGGTGGTGAGATCGCGGATCATCACCGGCGGCTCATCGGTCGAGGAGACCCCGCCGACACTGAACGCGATGCCTTCCTCGTACTCGAGGCAGTAGGCCAGCACCCGGGTCAGCATGTATTCGGCCGTCTCCGAAGGATGCTGGGCGACCCGCAGGTCCAACTCCTCGTACACCCCCCGATCGATATCGGACAGTTGCACGGCGAAGGTGTGGAGAGTCGCGTTCAGGGCCATAGTGCTTGCAGCTTAGAACACGCCGGGGCCAGGACTCGTCGCCGAAGCGGCCCGTCGCCAGGGCGGCGTCGCGCAGCCGGGCCGGGAAGCCCGGTCCCAGCCGGGCGGAGATGTCCTCGTAGCGCAGTGGTTCGCGGCAGTGCGCGCACACCACCTCGGCGTGGGTGTCGTGGTCGCAGGCGGTGTGATGCAGCAGCACCGGTTCGCCGGATTCGGGGGCCAGATAGCGGTCGCCCCAGGCCATCATGGCGGCGATCACCGGGAAGAAGTCGCGGCCCTGGGTGGTGAGCCGGCATTCGTGGCGCACCGGGCGATCCTGGTAGGGGACCTTGTCCAGCAGGCCCGCTTCCACCAGCCGGGTCAGCCGCTGGGTGAGGACATTGCGGCTGAGTCCGAGGGTGGATTCGAAATCGTCGAAACGCTTGGCGCCGTGCAAAAGAAGCTCGTACGTTTCATGTGTTGACGTCCTCCCAGCCATGAAGGCCGGGATTCCTCCTGCGACGTGGTGTGTCGCTCCGGTGGGTTCCTGTTTCACAGGGACGTGCCTTCCGCTAGGCGGCAGGGCTTACAGTCCCTCCACAGGCGTTTAGCCTCTCCGCCCGTCCGGCGGCGAGGATGTTGTGTGCCGCGTTCAGGTCGCGGTCGTGAGTGGTTCCACACGTGCATGTCCACTCGCGCACATGCAGGGGCTTCTGGTCCCCGACAACGCCGCACTTCGAGCACATGCGGGTGGACGGGAAGAATCGGTCCACCTTCGAGAAGTGCCGCCCGTATCGGGCAGCCTTGTCCTCCAGCATTCGGACGAACATGCCCCACCCGGCGTCGTGCACCGATTTCGCCAACCGGGTGCGGGCGAGACCTTTGACGCTCAAATCCTCGACGAAAATCGCTTGGTTGTCGCGAATGATCCGCGAGGAGTGCTTGTGCGCCCAATCCCGGCGCGTATCGGCAACCTTCGCGTGCGCCTTCGCGACACGCAGCCGCGCCTTGGCCCGGTTGGCGGAGCCTTTCCCCTTACGGGACAACGTCTTCTGCGCCTTCCGCAAACGCCGTTCGGCATGCCGCAGGAACCGAGGGGACGCGATCGTATGCCCGTCCGACAAGACAGCGAACATCGCCAACCCGAGGTCAATACCCACCTCGGACTCAGCCGCGGGCAATGACTGGCCGTCGACGACGACAACGAACGACGCGAAATACCTTCCCGCCGCATCCTTGACGATCGTCACCGACGAAGGGACCGAAGGCAGCTCCCGCGACCAGGAGACCCTCAGTTCCCCGACCTTGGCCACGTACAGCTTCCGATTCGCCCGCAACGAGAATCCGTTGCGGGTCAACCGGATCGACTGTCGGTTGTCCTTGCGGGACCGGAACCGGGGCGGGGCGACCTTCGCGCCCTTACGTTTGCCGGTGACCGAGGAGAAGAAACTGCGATAGGCGGTGTGCAGATCGCCCAGCGCCTGCACCAAAACCACCGACGAAACCTCGCTGAGCCATGCGCGTTCGGGAGTCTTCTTCGCATCGGTGATCACATGGGTTTGCAGGACCGAGTCCTTGACGTACGGAAGCCCCGCCTCGTGTGCTTCCCGCCGCGCCGCCAGCGCGTCGTTGTACACCACCCGAGCGCATCCGAACGCCCGCGCCAGTGCTATCCGCTGGCCAGGCGTCGGGTGAACGCGGTAGTTATACCGAAGCTGCACAAAAGCGAGCGTACCGTGCTGGCCTACGATATTGCCCGACTATCAAAGACCTAGTCGCAGTGTTGTTTCCGCGCTATATGGGACCGCCACTCCGTCATGCGTGAAGCGCAACTCAAGTCAGTTCACTTGCGCTACTGACTAGAGATCCTTGACCACGATCCCGAACGTGTGCGCGAACACCGGGGCCAGCTCGAGCAACTGCGTATTGGTGACCAGCGCCCCCGACAGCGACTCGACACCGCTGGAGACGCCGATCGACCGGGCCTCGCGCAGGTCCACGTTCTTCAGCTTCGCGTTGCGCAGCGACAGACCCGAGATCTCCGAGCCCGGGAAGCTCACCGAGGTCGCCTTGGCCTCGCTGATGTCCACATCGCGCAGCACGCAGTCCACGAACGAGACGTCGGTGAGCGTCGCGCCGCGCAGATTCACCGAATCGAACTTGCAGTTGTGGAAGCTCACCCGGCGCAGCACCGACCCGAACGCCTCCACCCCCGACAGCGCGGCCATCACGAATTCCGCGTCTATCCAATTGGTTTCGGACAGGTCGGTGCGGATCCATCGGGTGCTGTTCAGCCAGACGTCGTTGAAGCGCGAATACCGGAAGAAGCCGCCGTTCACGGTGGTGGCCGAGATGGCGCACTCGGTGAAGGTGACCCCGCGCAACTGCGGGTCGTCGAGAGACAGGCCGTCAAAATGCGCGCAGTCGTACGCGCCTTCGTCGCGCAGCGCGTCCTGCGGTTCCAGAAAGCGGGCGAAGGGCAGGTCGGCCAGCTCACGCGGCATTATCGGGCTCCTTGCTGATGACGATGACGAGCTCGGATCGGCGAACACGCCCGACTGTATGCCCGTCAGCGCGGCGCGGATTCGCCGGAGGTGAGTGCGGCGAGCAGATCGCGCAGGGTATAGCGCTGCTCCGGAGTGAGGGCGGCGAACATCTCCTCGGCGGCGTCGCGCCGGGCCGCGAACATGCGGTCGAGCGCCTCACGACCGGCCGCGGTCAAGGTCACCAGGGTAGCGCGGCGATTGGCCGGATCCGCTTCGCGGGCAACCAGACCCGCGGCGACCAGCGCGTCGACCACGGTGGTGGCCGAGCGCGGCACGATGCCCAGGTGCTCGGCGAGCGCGGACATGCGCAGTGGTTCGTCGGCGTGCTCGGCGGCGCGGCCGATGATGCGCAGCGCGCGGGCCTGGGCGGGGGTCAGGCCGAGCGGGGACAGTCGCGCGGACTGGGTGCGGTGCAGGCGTTTGGTCGCGTGCAGGAACAGTTCGGCGAGGTCGTCCTCGCGGGGTTCCCCGGTGGCGCGCGGCTGGTCCGCGGGCGTGCTCGACATAATTCAGAGCATAACTCATTGTCCTCGGAACAATAATGAGTCAGACTCAGTTACAGCGTGTGACTCCCTGCGAAAGGAGGCGCTATGGCTTCGAAAGACACACAGACTCCGGAAACGGAACTTCGCCGGATCGTCCGGCTCTTCCAGCCCTATCGGGGACGCCTGGCCCTGGTCGCGGCCCTGGTCGGCCTGGCCTCGCTGGCCGGTCTGGCCTCCCCGTTCCTGCTGCGCGGCATCATCGACGACGCCCTGCCCGGCGGGCGCACCGGCCTGCTCACCCTGCTGGCCGCGGGCATGATCGCCGTGGCCGCGCTGAACAGCGTGTTCGGCGTACTGCAGACCTACATCTCCACCGGCGTCGGCCAGGACGTCATGCACGATCTGCGCTCGGCGGTCTACGCGCGGCTGCAATCCATGCCGCTGTCGTTCTTCACCGCCACCCGCACCGGCGAGGTGCAGTCGCGCATCGCCAACGACATCGGCGGCATGCAGTCCACCGTCACCTCGACACTGACCTCCCTGGTCTCCAACTTCACCTCCGTCGTCGCGGCGGTCATCGCCATGTTCGCGCTCGACTGGCGGCTCACCCTGGTCTCGCTGGCCATGCTGCCGCTGTTCGTGTGGATCAGCCGCCGCGTCGGCTCCGAGCGCCGGCGCATCACCGGGGAGAAGCAGCGCAAGCTGGCGGGCATGTCGGCGATCGTGGAGGAATCGCTCTCGGTGAGCGGAATCCTGTTGGCGCGCACCATGGGCCGCTCCCCCGCCCTGGTCGAGGACTTCACCCGGGAATCGCGCGGGCTGGTGGATCTCGAGATCCGCGCCAGTATGGCCGGGCGGTGGCGGCAGTCCACCATCTCCATCGTGATGGCGGCCATGCCCGCGGTGGTCTACTGGGCGGCGGGGATGACCGTGGCCTCGGGGCATCCGCTGGTGTCGATCGGCACCCTGGTCGCGTTCACGACGCTGCAGAGCGGTTTGCTGCGGCCGTCGGTGATGCTGCTGTCGACCGGTGTGGACATCCAGAGCTCGCTGGCGCTGTTCGGGCGGATCTTCGAATACCTGGATCTGCGACCCGATATCGAGGAGTCCGAGCGCCCCACCCCGCTGCCCGAGCGGGTGACCGGTGCGGTGCGGTTCGACCGGGTCGGCTTCGGCTACGACGCGGACCAGGACGTGCTCAGCGACATCGACATCGACGTGCCCGCCGGGACCAGCCTGGCCATCGTCGGCGAAACCGGTTCGGGCAAGACGACTCTCGGCTATCTGGTGGCGCGGCTCTACGACGTGACCGCCGGACGGGTCACCGTCGACGGGATCGACGTGCGGGACCTGTCGTTCGCCGATCTGTCCGCGGCGGTGGGCGTGGTGTCGCAGGAGACCTACCTGTTCCACTCCTCGGTCGCCGACAACCTACGCTTCGCCAAGCCCGATGCCACCGAGGACGAACTGCACGCCGCGGCGAGCGCGGCGCAGATCCACGACCACATCATGAGCCTGCCCGACGGCTACGACACGCTGGTCGGCGAGCGCGGCTACCGGTTCTCCGGCGGCGAGAAGCAGCGGCTGGCGGTGGCGCGGGCGATCCTGCGCAATCCGCCGATCATGGTGCTCGACGAGGCGACCAGCGCACTGGACACCCGCACCGAGCGGGAGGTGCAGACCGCCATCGACACGCTGTCGGCGAACCGTACGACCATCACGATCGCGCACCGATTGTCGACCATCCGCGACGCCGATCAGATCGTGGTCCTCGACCGCGGCCGGGTGGTGGAGCGCGGGACGCATCGGGAACTGGTCGAGCGCAATGGGTTCTACGCGGAGCTGCTGGCCCGCGACACCTTCGAGGACGTAGTCGGGGCGTTGGACGTCTGACCTGGACGGATCGCACCGATCGGGCCGGACCAATCGGTATTCTGAGTCCGGCCGACCGCAGCGGCCGGCCGCCACCGACCGTTATCGGGAGGATCCGGATGCCCACGACAGACAAGGTTTGGCCGCAAGGAACTCCGTGTTGGGTCGACTGCTCGGTCGACGATCCCGCCGCCGCGCGGGCCTTCTACTCCCAGCTGCTCGGCTGGGAAGTCCAGGACAGCCCGCCCGAGGCCGGCGGCTATCTGATGGCCATGCTCGACGGCAAACCCGCCGCGGGCATCGGACCCAAGATGGGCCCCGACCCCATGCCCTCGGTGTGGACCACCTACTTCGCCGCCGACAGCGCCGACGCGATCGCGGGCGCGGTGACCGAGGCCGGCGGCACGGTCTTCACGCCGCCCTTCGACGTCATGGACGTCGGGCGCATGTTCATCGCCGGCGACACCGCGGGCGCGGTGTTCGGCGTCTGGGAAGCCAAGGCGCACACCGGCGCCGGGATCTTCAACGAGCCGGGCGCGTACTGCTGGAACGATCTGCACACCAACGGCTACAAGCCGTCCCAGGACTTCTACAACGCGGTGTTCGGCTGGTCGTACGACGAGATCGGCAACGAGCAGATGCCCTACGCCACCTTCGCCGGTCCGGACGGACGGCCGATGGGCGGCATGGCCGACAGCACCGGGCAGCCCGGCGGCGGCCCCAACTACTGGCTGACCTGGTTCCAGGTCGCGGGCGCGGACGCCGCGCTGGACAAGGCGACCTCACTCGGCGCGACCGTGCTCATGGGCGCCTCGGACAGCCCCTTCGGACGCATGGGCATCGTGGCGGGCCCGCAGGGTGAGGTGTTCGGCCTCATCGACACCACCGTCACCAGCGGCTGATATCCGGAGCCGACGAAGGCCGAGTGGCGCTGCGCCACTCGGCCTTTCGATTTCTCCCGGGTCGTCAGGCGAACAGTCGGGCCACGAACGGCACGCTGTCGGCCAGCGAGGCCAGCATCGCGCCGCTGTGGTCCTTGCCCGGGTAGACGTGCACCTCGGGGAAGGTGCCCGCCAGCGCCATGTCGGCGACCAGCTTGGCGGTCAGCGGCGCGGGGACATCGGTGTCGTTGGTGCCCTGGCCGATGAACAGCGGCCGGTCGTAGCCGGTCAGCGGGACATCCATGACCGAGCGCGCGATGGGCACGAAATCGCCCTGGGCCAGCGGGCGCGACAGCAGCTGCCCCAGCGTCAGCCCGTCGGCGCGTTCGGCCAGCGGCGTGAAGCACAGCGTCTTGGCGTCCTCGACCAGGTCCTTGCCCTCCGGGCTGAGGTAGCTGTCCAGGTCGAAGTCCGGGCGGGCCGCCTTCAGGCCGTCGAGGACGTAGGTGGCGTAGGCGGTGATGTGCGGGGACCCGACGGTGGTGCCCGGGCCGATCAGCGTGGCGGCGTCGACGATATTGGAGGCCGGGCCGGTGGCTACCGCGCCGCGGTAATCCAGTTCGGGCGCATAGCGAGTCGCGAGCGAGGCGGTGAACACCGCGGCCCCGCCGCCCTGCGACTGACCGATGGCGACCCACTTCGAGGCCAGCGACCGGTCCACCGCGCGGGCGGCGCGCACCATGTCGATGGCGGCGTGCGCCTCGGCGCGGCCGTCGAGGTAGGCATGCACGCCGGGGGTGCCCAGCCCGATGTAGTCGGTGGCGACGATGGCGTAGCCCTGCCGCAGCCAGGTGGCCAGGAAGCCGTTGTCGCGGTCGGAGCGACCGGTCACCGAGGGCGCGCAGTCGTCGCCGATGCCGACCGTGCCGTGCTCCCACGACAGCACCGGCCAGCCGCCGGCCGGCGGGGTGCCCGCCGGGGTGAACACGACGCCGGTGGACAGCGCGGGCTGATCGGCCGAATCGCGGGTCCAGTAGGTGAGTTTGCGGGCCGATCCGGTGCCGTCGAGCCACAGGTGTTGCGGCAGCGCGTCATCGCCGACGACCGCGCCCGGGGTCGCGCCCTCGGCCCGCGCGGGCGGGTCGGCCAGGGCGGCGGCGGTGAGCGGGCCGGTGGCCAGCATCGCCGCCGAGACCAGGGTCATCACGGTGCGTCGCGTCATCGAGGAGTCCTCTCGTACTCATCTCGCTCGGGTGTCGCAGAGCGACATTCCGGTCAGACTATGTGATCGGCGCCAAGCCGCGGCCGTTCACGTGCCGCGGGTCAGCGCAGCGCCGCGTCCCGGCGCGCGCGTCCGCTCGCCGACGCGGCCCGGGCCCGAGGGCGCCGGCGTCAGGACGGCGGGAGCAGGCCGCGCAGGCGCAGGTCGGCGGCGTACTTGTCGATGAGCCCTCTGGTCAGGTGCGGGATGTCTCCGGTCGGGCCGAGTTTCGCGTGCTGGACCGCGGCCTGGAAGCGCTTGGCCGGGAGGGCCGCGCCGGGGATCGGGGGCGCGGGGCGGCGGTAAGCGTGCAGCAGCGGAAGCACCGAGTAGGAGCGTTGTTTCTCCGGGAGCGCGCGCAGGGCGGTCTCGAAGCGGGTGAACCAGTCGCGGTGGGAGTCGATGCGGTCGATGGGATGGCCGGATTCGATGAGCCAGTCCACGAATTCGTCGAGGGAGATGCCGTCGTCGTGCGGGTTGAGCACGTCGAAGCTGTCGAAACCGTCGGTGACGCGGGCGCCGAGGGCGGTGATGGCGGCAGCGGTGAAGTCGGCGGGCAGACCGTCGTAGTGGGCGCGCCGCCGTTCGCCGCGAGCGTCCAAGGCGTAGAACGACTTCGGGGCCAGGCCGGTGGCGAGCACGCTGAGCAGCAGGCGGGTGAACATGTCGGGCAGGTTCAGCTGACCGGCGAAGGTGGTGTGCGCCAGGATCATGTCGGAGCGGAACACCGCCACCGGCAGCCCGCACAGATCGTGGGCCTCGCGCAGCAGGACCTCACCGGCCCACTTGCTGTTGCCGTAGCCGTTGGCGTAGCCGTCGTCGAGGGAACGCACGGGGCTGATCTCGCGGATGTCGCCGTCCTCGGTGAAGACCGCGGGATCGATCTGGGCGGCCACGGCGACCGTGGACAGATAGGTCACCGGCTTGCGGACCGTGGTCAGGGCCAGCCGGATCACCTCGGCGGTGCCGACCGCGTTCGGTGCGAAGAGCTGGTCGTAGGGCAGCACGTGGTTGACCAGGGCGGCGGGGTGCACGATCAGGTCGACGGTGGCGGCCAGTTTCTGCCATTCCTGGTGGTCCAGGCCGAAATACGGGTCGGCGATGTCACCGGCGAGCACGCGCAGGCGGCGCGCGGCGAGCTCGCGGTAGCGCGCGAGCAGCGCCGGATCACCGCTGTCGAAGACCTCGTCGAGCCGCGTCCGCGCGGACTCGGCGTCGCGGCCGCGGATCACGCAGATCAGGGTGCCGTCCGAATCGTCCAGGCGCTCCAGCCATTCCAGGCACAGGAACCGGCCCAGATAGCCGTTCGCGCCGGTGAGCAGCACCGTGTGCGGCGGCTGCGGGGAGAGCGGCAGATCGGGGGCGGCGGCGAGGGTCGGCGCGTCGAGAAACTTGTCGAGGGTGAGGTCGGCGGCCCGGATCTCGTTGCCGCCGTGCACCGTCGCCGCCGTCGGGCGGATGTCACCGGCGCGCGCGGCCTCGATGTACGCGGCCAGCCCGGTGAAGTCGTTGGCGGGGCTCACGATGACGCCGACCGGCACCTCGATGCCGAAGATCTCCCGCAGCAGCGTCGAATACGACAGCGCCGACAGCGAATCCCCGCCCAGATCGGTGAAGTGCTCGTCCGCCGCGGGCTCACCGCCGCCGAGGATCGCGCACGCCGCCTTGCGCACCGTCTCGACCACCGGCCGGTCCGCGGCCGCGCCGCGCAACGCGGCCAGCTCGTCCTCCTGCCGCTGGGCCTGGGCCCGATAGAGCTCCTCGAGCCGGTCGCCGTAGCGTTCCCGCAGCTTGGGCCGCAACAGTTTTCCGATCCCCGACAGCAGCCCGTTGTCCTGGGTGAAGGGCTCGGATTCGAGCAGGAACTCGCGCGGGATCTCGTAGGACTCCAGCTCGGCGTCCTTGGCCAGCTGCCGCAGCGACTCGGCGATGGCGGCGGTGCGCTCGGCGGGCGCGAGCGCGCGGGCCGCGTCGGTGGGCACGATGACCGCCAGCAGATGCGAGCGCTCACTGGAGCCGTGCACGAAGATCTGGGAGATGAGCGGGCTGGTGGCGTAGACCGCCTCCAGCTTGGCCACCGTCACGAACTCGCCCTGCGACAGCTTGAGCACATTGTTGCGGCGGTCGACGTAGACCAGGTGGTCGGGGCGGACCTCGGCGACGATGTCGCCGGTGCGGTAGAAGCCGTCCTCGTCGAACATCTCCGCGGTCAGCTCGGGCCGCTTGAAATAGCCGGGGACCTGCAGGATCGACTTCACCAGGAACTCGCCGCGCGGATACGGCTTGTCGGTGGCGAAATAGCCGAGCTCGGGCACGTCGACGAGCTTGTAGTCGAGCACCGGGGGCCGGCGGATCTCGTTGTCGATGAGCAGGCCGCCGCCCGCCTCGGTGGAGCCGTAGCCGTCGATGAGCGGCTGATCCAGCACCGAGTTCATGAACTCCTTCATCTCCGCGGAGATGGGCGCGCTGCCGACCATGACGCGGGCCAGGCGCTCACCCAGGAAGTCCTGTCGCAGCGCGGTTTTCGCGGCCGCCGCGGCCTCCTCGGCGGACGCGCCCGCGGCCAGGCGGCGCTGCGATTCGCTCTGGTAGCGCTGGAACACCATCTCGCACACGCGCGGTACGAAGAACGCCTCGGTGGGCCGGGCCAGCCGGAAATCCTCGAACAGGGTCGACATATCGCCCGAGGCGGTGCAGTAGGCGGTGCCGCCGCGGGAGAAGGTGCCGTTCACCACCATGCGCCCGGCGACGTGGCTCATCGGCATGTAGCAGAAGTTCAGCACGGGGACCGGGATCTGGGCCGGGCCCTGCCACATTCCGGTCACCAGGCGGTGGGTGTAGATCGCGCCCTTGGGGGTGCCGGTGCTGCCGGAGGTATAGATGAGCAGCGCGGGCTCGTCGGGGTCGGCGGGCACGTACGGCGGGACCGGCGGCAGGTCGCGGCCCCGATCGATCACGGCGGCAAGGGTTTCCAGCGTCAGCGCGGCGCCCGACTCCGCGATGCGGCGTTGCGCGGCGGCGTAGGTCTCGGCCTGGCCGTCGTCGCCGGGATCGAAGTCGAAGACCACCAGCGATTCCACCGGGGTGCCGTCGAGGACACAGTCGAGGGCGGGGGTGAGCAGTTCCAGGCTCACCGCCAGCACCCGCGCGCCGGTCTCGGCGATGATCGAATGCCATTGCGCGGCAGGGGCACTCGCCTGCAACGGCACGCTCACCAGGCCGAGCCGGACGGTCGCCAGCTCGACCGCGGTGAGGTCGCCGCTGACCAGGCCCAGCGAGCACAGGAAATCACCGGGGCGCAGAGGATTCCGCGTATCCGCCTGCCAGGCGGCGGCGAGTGCGCCCGCGCGCGACCACAATTCGCGATACGTGATGGCGCGATACTCGGGCAGCAGCCGCCGGGTGCGCCGGCCGTCCGGCCCGGTGACGATCTCGGCGGCTCGTTCGGCGATGGCCGGACGGTCCGCGTACCCGTCCATGAGGATCGCCACCACCTCGGCCATCGCCAGTCCGGGCCGCTGGGCCGCGGCCGCGATCTCGGGCGAGGGCGCCAGCGCGCGGACCTGATCGTCGACCAGCAGCGCCTGGAAGCGCCGGGCGGCCTCGGCGCGGGCGAGCCGATCCGCCAATCGCTGGGTCAGCCCCGCACGCGCGGCGTCCTCGACCATCACTGCCTCCCTGGATCTCCAGTGACCGCACGCCCCGAATCCGGTTCGGGCGCCGGGATTTCTCCCAATCGCTTAGCTTCGCTAAGTATCTCTACGATGCGGGCGCGGAGCAGGAAAGTCAAGACTCCGCGGTGCATCCCCGAACAACAGAATGCACCGCGCGTCAGTTGGGGGCTAGCTGTAGCCCAGATCCGCCACTGCAGCATCGATCAGATCCGCGATCGCGCCCGGCTGCGAGGCCGGCGAGGCGTGGCTCGCGGGCAGCTCCACGATGCGGCGCGGGCCCATGCGCTCGGCCATCCGCCGCTCGTTGTCCGGGTTGATCATGCGGTCCTCGGTGGACACCTGATACCAGGTCGGCTTGGCCTTCCAGGCCGGGGCGGAGACCGCGTCACCGAAGGCCGAACCCACCGGGGCCTTCTGGGTGACGGCCATGACCAGGGCCTCGTCCTCGGTCAGGTCCTGACAGAAACTGTCGTGGAACTTGTCCTGCGCGATCCACAGGTAGCCGTCCGAATCCGGCGCGATGGCCGCGACCGCCGCCGGGGGCAGCTCCTCGGTGATCCGACCGGGGCTCTCCCCCGCATCCGGCGCGAAGGCCGCGACATAGACCAGACCCTCGACATTGGGCAGGTCACCGGCCTCGGTGATGACCGCGCCACCGTACGAATGCCCCACCAGCAGGACGGGCCCGGCGATCTGGCGCACCATCTTCTGGGTCCGGGCGGCATCATCGGCCAGCCCGGTGAGCGGGTTCTCCACCGCGTGCAGCGACTCGTAGCCGCGCCGCCGTAACTCCACGATGACCTTGGCCCAGTGCGCCGCACCACCCCAGAATCCGTGTACCAGAACGATCGCAGGTTTGTCCGCCATGGCGTATCTCCTCTCGAAGTACTGATCTCGCGTGCTTCCCGGGTTGCGAGATCTACGCTATTCGGATGATGGAGCAAAGACCATGACGGAAACACCGCAGAACTTTGCCGAATCACCCGACGCCGCCTTGCCGGACCCGGCGGAGCTCGCGGGACTGGACGCCTTGTCGGAGATTCTGGAGACGGTGCGGCTGCGCGGCGAGACCGTCGCCCGGCACACCGCCGAATCCGATGCCCCGGTGCGGGTTCCGGCCGGCAAGCGGGTGCTCCACATCGTCGAGCAGGGCGCCGTCGAGATCCGCGTGGACGGCGAATCCGACCCCACCACAGCGCATTCCGGCGATATGGTGGTGCTCGCCCGCGGAGACGGCCACACCGTGACGCCGTTGACCGCCGACACCCGCTGGGTCACCGGCTCGTTCCTGGTCGACGAACCCCAGGCCGCCCCACTGCTTTCCGTGCTCGCGCCCGCGATCCACATCGACGCCGCCGGTCGCGCCCGCGACTGGCTGCCGTTGAGCCTGAACCTGCTGATGGTCGAGGTCACCGATCCGCGTCCGGGCGCGGCCGCCATGATCTCGCGCATCCTGGACCTGCTGTTCATCCACGCGCTGCGCGCCTGGTCTACCGACACCGCCGCCCCCGGCTGGCTGACCGCCGCCCTCGACCCGGCACTCGCCCCCGTCCTCACCGCCGTGCACCACGCGCCCGCCGCCCCGTGGACGGTGTCGGATCTGGCGGCGCTGGCGTCCATGTCGCGCACCACCTTCACCGACCGCTTCACCCGCAGGCTGGGCCGCGCGCCCGCCGCCTACCTGGCCGACCGCCGCCTGGCGCGCGCGGCAACCCTGTTGCGCACCACCGCGATTCCCATCGTCGCGGTCGCCCACCAGGTCGGCTACGACTCCGAGGCCGCCTTCAGCCGCGCGTTCCGCCGCCGCTACGACACCCCGCCGCTGCGCTACCGCAAGGGCGACACCCCGCCCGGCCCCTGACCCGCGCCGCACCCCGCTTGTTCTGGTGGACAGGTGATTCACATCCGGCAGGCATGGCGCTGGTCGCAGTAGCGGCCCGCTGAACCATGTCCACGGACCCGGATTTCACGATCGGCCTTGTCCGCCAAGGCAATCGGTGCGCGAACGAGATCGCCGAACGCACCCTTGACGAGGTGTGCGCGGCAAGGGGGACGGTGTACTAGGAGCCGATGTACGCGGCCAGGTGCTCGCCGGTCAGGGTGGACCGCGCGGCCACCAGGTCCGCGGGCGTGCCCTCGAAGACGATCCGGCCACCGTCGTGGCCCGCGCCCGGACCCAGGTCGATGATCCAGTCCGCGTGCGCCATGACGGCCTGGTGATGCTCGATCACGATGACCGTCTTGCCGGAATCGACCAAGCGGTCCAGCAATCCGAGCAGATTCTCCACATCGGCCAGGTGCAGGCCGGTGGTCGGCTCGTCCAGCACGTAGACGCCGCCCTTCTCGCCCAGGTGGGTGGCCAGCTTCAGGCGCTGCCGCTCACCGCCGGACAGCGTGGTCAGCGGCTGGCCCAGGCTCACGTAGCCCAGCCCGACCTCGTGGAGGTGTTCCAGGATCTTGTGGGCGGCGGGGATTTTCGCCTCACCCTCGGCGAAGAAGCCCAGGGCCTCGGCGACCGGCATGGCCAGCACCTCGCTGATGTCACGCCCGCCCAGCTTGTATTCGAGCACCGCGGCCTGGAAGCGCTTGCCCTCGCACTCCTCGCACACGGTGGCGACCCCGGCCATGATGGCCAGGTCGCTGTAGATCACGCCCGCGCCGTTGCAGGTCGGGCACGCGCCCTCCGAATTCGCGCTGAACAGTGCGGGTTTCACGCCATTGGCCTTGGCGAAGGCCTTGCGGATCGGTTCGAGCAGGCCGGTGTAGGTGGCCGGATTGCTGCGCCGCGACCCCTTGATCGCGCCCTGATCGACCGAGATCACACCCTCACCGGCGGGAATGGAGCCGTGCACCAGCGAGCTCTTGCCCGAGCCCGCGACACCGGTGATGACCACCAGCACGCCCAGCGGAATGTCGACGTCGACCTTCTGCAGGTTGTTGGCGGTCGCGCCGCGAATCTTCAACGCCCCCTTCGACTCGCGCACCGCGTCCTTGAGCGCGGCCCGGTCGTCGAAGTGGCGGCCGGTGATGGTGCCGCTGGCGCGCAGTCCGTCGACGGTGCCCTCGAAGCAGACGGTGCCGCCGCCGGAACCCGCGGCCGGGCCGATGTCGACGATGTGGTCGGCGATGGCGATGGTCTCCGGCTTGTGCTCGACCACCAGCACGGTATTGCCCTTGTCGCGCAGGCGCAGCAGCAGATCGTTCATGCGCTGGATGTCGTGCGGGTGCAGGCCCACGGTCGGCTCGTCGAACACGTAGGTGACGTCGGTGAGCGCGGACCCGAGATGGCGGATCATCTTGACGCGCTGGGCCTCTCCGCCCGACAGCGTGCCCGAGGCGCGGTCCAGGCTCAGGTAGCCCAGCCCGATCTCCACCAGCGAGTCCAGCACCTGCCACAACGCCTCGAGCAGCGGCGCGACGCCCGGATCGCGCAGCCCGCGCACCCAGTCGGCCAGATCGCTGACCTGCATGGCGCACGCGTCGGCGATGCTGATCTCGTCGATCTTCGAGGAGCGGGCCAGCTCGCTGAGCCGGGTGCCGTGGCAGTCGGGGCAGATCTGGAAGGTGACCGCGCGCTCGACGAAGGCGCGGATGTGCGGCTGCACCGAGTCGATGTCCTTGGACAGCATCGACTTCCGGATCTTGGGGATCAGACCCTCGTAGGTCAGGTTGATGCCCTCGACCTTGATCTTGGTCGGTTCCTTGTACAGCAGATCGGCGATCTCGCGCTTGTTGTATTTCCCGAGCGGCTTGTCCGGATCGAAGAACCCGCTGCCCATGAAGATGCGCCCGAACCAGCCGTCCATGCTGTAGCCCGGAATCGTGAACGGCCCCTCCCGCAACGACTTCGAGGCGTCGTAGAGCTGGGTCAGGTCGATGTCGTTGACCGAGCCGCGGCCCTCACACCGCGGGCACATGCCGCCGGTCACCGAGAAGGTGCGCCGCTCCTTGACCTGCTTGCCGCCCTTCTCCACGGTCACCGCGCCCGCGCCGCTGATCGAGGCCACATTGAACGAGAACGCCTGCGGCGAACCGATATGCGGCTGACCGAGGCGGCTGAACAGGATGCGCAGCATGGCCATGGCGTCGGTGGCGGTGCCCACGGTGGAGCGCGGATCGCCGCCCATCCGCTGCTGGTCCACGCTGATCGCGGTGGTCAGGCCGTCCAGCACGTCCACGTCCGGGCGGGCCAGGCTCGGCATGAAGCCCTGCACGAACGCGCTGTAGGTCTCGTTGATCAGCCGCTGCGACTCCGCGGCGATGGTGTCGAAGACCAGCGAGCTCTTGCCCGAACCGGACACGCCCGTGAACACGGTGAGCCGCCGCTTGGGCAGGTCGACGGAGACGTCCTTGAGGTTGTTCACCCGGGCGCCGACCACCCGGATCAGATCGTGGGCGTCGGCGGCGGGCAGGGCGTTCTTCGTGGACTTGCTCGGGGCCATGCGTGTCTCCATCTGAGGGCGGACCGGTCGGGCGGGAAAGCGGTTAGGGCACCTGCTGGATACGGACCATATTGCCCGCGGGGTCGCGCACCGCGAAGTCGCGCACGCCGTAGGGCTGGTCGGTCGGCTCCTGGACGATCTCGACCGCGTCGTTCGCCTGCAACCGCTCGAAGACCGCATCCACGTCTTTTGCCGCCAGCAGGACGCTGCCGTAGGTGCCCTTGGCCATCATCTCGACGATGAGCTTGCGCTCGTCCTCGGTGATGCCCGGATCGACGGCGGGCGGGTGCAGCACGATGGAGGTTCCGGGCTGATCGGGCGGGCCCACGGTGAGCCAGCGCAGGCCGTTGTAGCCGACATCCTTGCGCAGCTCGAAGCCGAGCGCGTCGCGGTAGAACGCGAGCGCAGCGTCCGCGTCATTGTGCGGGAGGAAGCTCGAGAGAATGGTGATGTCCATGTCGATCAGGCTAGTTGCGAGCCGCTTGCCTGGGCTTCTCGATTCCTGATCGGTCGAGTCACCTGCTTCTCCACGCACGACGGCATCCCTTCGGGCGCGTCGGCCATCTGCTGCTTGTACACACTCGGCGGCACACCGACCAGTTCGGCGAACCGGGTGCTGAACGTGCCCAGCGACGAACAACCCACCGCGAAACAGATTTCGGTGACGCTCAGATCCCCGCGCCGCAGCAGCGCCATGGCCCGCTCGATGCGCCGCGTCATCAGATACGCGTACACCGACTCGCCGTAGGCCGCCCGGAACTGCCGGCTCAGATGCCCGGCCGAGATGTGCGCGTCCCGCGCGAGCGCCTCCACGTCCAGCGGCTGCGCGTACTCGCGATCGATCCGGTCCCGCACCCGCCGCAGGCGCGCCAGGTCCCGTAGGCGCTGCTCCTCGTCGGGTTTGCTCGTCACCCCTCGATGGTCGCACGCTGGGCCGACAGCCCCGGGACGACGTGCCCGGCGGATTGGGGACTACCGCCCGGACGATTTGTCAGGTAACAGTTTTGCCTTGACACAAGACATAGCGTGCGGGGAAACCGGGACATCCGGGACCCGGCACCGATCTACATGCGGCCGTGCACGGCCCGAGAACTGGGATCAGCTCTTCGATGAAGCTCTCTGCACTACGTAACCGGACCGCCTTGCGCACCGCCGCGGTCGCCCTCTCCGCAGTCCTGTCCGTGGCCCTCGCGGCCGGCACCGGATCGGCCGACCAGGACAAGGCCTCCTCGGTCTCCTCGGTGACCAAGGAGGGCCGCACCTGGCATCTGAAGGTCTACTCGGCGGCCATGGGCAGGGACATCACCGTCGACGTGCAGCGTCCGGTCGACGAATCGCAGCCCGCCCCCAACCTGTACCTGCTCAACGGCCTCGACGCCGGCGAGGGCACCGCCAGCTGGTCCGCGCAGACCAACGCGCTGGGCTTCCTGTCCGACAAGCAGGTCAATGTCATCCAGCCGATCGGCGGCCGCGGCAGCTACTACGCCGACTGGATCCAGACCGACCCGCAGCTGGGCGTCAACAAGTGGACGACCTTCTTCACCCAGGAACTGCCGCCGCTGCTCGACGCCACCCTCGGCTCCACCGGCCTGAACTCGCTCGCGGGCCTGTCCACCTCCGGCACCTCGGTGCTGCAGCTGGCCGAGGCCAAGCCGGGCCTGTTCAAGTCCGTGGCCGCCTACAGCGGATGCGCGCAGATCGCCGACCCGATGGGCCGCCAGTTCGTGAAGCTGGCCGTCGAGACCTGGGCGGGCGGCAACACCGCCAATATGTACGGCCCGGCCGACAGCCCGCTGTGGGCCGCCAACGACCCGGTCATCAATGCCGAGAAGCTGCGCGGCACCCAGCTCTACGTCTCCAGCGGCAGCGGCATCCCGCTCATGCGCGACGTCGAGTTCTACACCAAGTCCGCCCCGGGCGTGCAGGGTGACGTGAACCTGGCGCTGGGCATGATCATCGAGGGCGCGGTCAACGCCTGCACCCACAACCTGCAGAGCAAGCTCGACTCGCTGCAGATCCCGGGCACCTTCCGCTACGACCCGGTCGGCACCCACTACTGGCCGTACTGGGAAGAGGCCCTGCACGACTCGTGGCCGATGCTGGCCTCGGGCATGGGCATCTGACCCACGCTTCCACGTGGAACGCCGCATACCGACGATCGGTATGCGGCGTTCGGCGTTCGGGGGTGACTACATGGCCGCGGCGCCCGGAACGCTCATCGGCGTGCGGACGATGCGGCCGCCCAGCCGCTCGTTGACCGAGAACCCTTGGTGGCGGCACCATTTCGCCAGCACCGGCACGGCGGAGTCGTCGTCGCGGAAGGTCGGGACCAGCTGGCCGACGATGCACAGGTGATGGGCGTCCGCGGCCCGGCACAGGTGCTGCAGGATCGCCGTGCCCAGGCCGGTGCCGCGCAACTCCGGATTCACCGTGATGTTGTCGAGCTTGATGGTGTCGGCGTAGATGTCGAAGACCACCTCCGCGAGGTTGTCGTCGCGGCGCAGCGACTCGATATCGGACGGCACCGGCCGCAGGACGCCGGGCAGGTGGTCGGAAAGCCGTTGCCGCGCGGCCTCATCGGGGGCGGAGCGGGTGATGGCGAGCAGTTCCTCGGTGAGGTCGGCGACCACGGCCCGATCCCCCACCGCGGCCATCGGGCGAGCCTCCCCGGTCGCGCGCGCCAGCGCCTCCAGGCGGCGCGTCCAGTGCGGGTGCTCGGCTCTGTGGCGCTCGGTCAGCTCGGCGAGGGTGTCCTCCAGGCACAGCGGCGCGCCGAGACTGCGCACGAATCCACCCGACAGCACACCCCAGCGATGATCGTCCGCACCGACACCGTGCACGGCCAGATCCCGCATCAGAGCGTCCCGGCGGGCCGTGGCGCGAGCGGTCGGCGAGCCGGGCAGCTTGCCCAGCCACTTGTGCCACCCGTTCAGGTTCGCGCGGATCCGGGTGCTGGCGATGTCGGCGCTCGCGTCGAGGTAGTTGCACAACGCTTGCTGACGACGCTTCAGCAACTCGTCCACCGGCCGACGCGCCGGGTCGGCGGGCGGCGTCTGACCCTCACTCATAGTGACCCACGCTAGCGTCCAGTTATCTCGACGCAGGTCACCGGCACGCGTTAAAACACCTACCAGTGGTAACGGACCACCCTACCCTGCGGGAACCCACCCGAACCGGGACCGACATCACCTGTCAACCGGGGTTGCCCGGAGGTATCCAGATCGGTGATGCGATCCACCAGATCACGTTCGTACGCCAGGGCCTGCTTGCGCGTCCAGCCGGTCGAATGCCGCAGCGCCGCACGGGCTTCGCGGCGGCGGTGGTAGGTGAGCAGCGGGGCCAGCGCCGCCTCCGACCCGATGGTGCGCGCGGCCGGGCGGGCGATGAGCCCGCGGAACCAGCGCCGCTCGCTCGCCAGCACCCAGCCGTACGCCAGGGCGAAGATGACCAGGTCGATCAGGATCGGCAGGTAGGTCGAGACCAAGGGCGGGCCCGGCGGGCGCGGGGCGTCGAAGAGCACGTGCATGGTGAACGCCAGCCCGTAGAACACGGCGAACACCCCGAACCGCCACAGCCACGACCGGTCCGGACGGACCAGCGCCATCACGATCCCGACCCCCGCCAGCGCCGACATGGCCCAGTGCGAGGTGAGCGCGGTGACCAGCCGCAGCACCGCCACCAGCAGCACGTCCGCCACCGGCGTCTGCGGCGACGACAACGCGGTCTGCGTGCTGTAAAGGCAGTCCTCCGCGATCTGCGCGCCCAGCCCGACCGCCGCGCCCAGCAGCAGCCCGTGCACGGGCCGGGTCAGCCGCGACCGGAACAGCAATGCCACCACCGCGATACCGATCGCCTTGATGTACTCCTCGTCGATCGGCGCGGTGATCGCGGCACTCCAGCTGATCGCGAACCGGTCCCCGAACAGATTCGTGACCGCCCGGCTCAGATGGTCATTGGCCCACATGGCCAGCCCGGTCCACACCGTCGCACCCCAGATCGCGCCCATCACCAGGGGAGCCATCAGCTGCCGCCGCGCCCGGAAAGGGTCCAGCGCGAACAGGAGCCGCCCGATCACCAGCAGGGTGAGCGCCGTGATCGGCAGCGCCGCCAGCGCCGCCGCCCCCGCGAACCACACCTGCCCCGCCGCCTGCATCAGGAACAGCAGCGGCCCCATCACGACCGCCACGCAGTAGACCCAGAACAATGCCGAACGCGGCTGGAACCAGCTCATGCCTGCACCGCCTTGCCCGAGCTCAGCACCTCGGCGATCAACTGGAGGCCCGCCTCGCGGGTGGGGCCGGTGGCGAGGAGGGTGACGCCCACGTCGCCACTCGCGACCACCGCGCACACGCCACCCGGCTTGTCCGGCAATTCGCAGGTGAGACCGTGGAATTCGCCTTCGTCGACGACTCCCCCGTCGAAGCGCGCGGCCACGCCCGCCGCGCGCAGGGGTAGGAGCATGCGGGGTGCGGCCGTGGGGAAATCGGTGATGCCGTCGGTCACCGACACCGACAGCCGCCGCTCGCCGTCCGCGGATTTCAGGATCACGACCGATTCGTCGCCGGTCGCCTGCCGCCGCATCGGCTCGGGCACCCGGAAGAAGACGGCGTTGGCGGGATCGTCGCCGCCGTGCACTGCGCCGATGCCGGAGGCGGTCAGCGTGATGCCGGTGCCCTCGGCCAGGTCGGTCACGCGGGTCGGCACGGCGTCCGACAGCAGGGGCGGCACCACCAGCGCCACCGCGAGCGCCCCCACCGCCGCCAGCGCGGGGCCTACCGAATGCACAAGGCGCGCCATGTCTTCCACCCTCTCGGCTCCCTGAGGCAACGTCCGGGGACGGTGGATGCGTTCCGGACACCCGGCTCGAGGCCCGGGCAGTCGCCGCCCGGGCGCTTGCCGCGAGTTAACCACATCGGGCGGCCGGAGCGTGTCCGCAGCGCCGGAGGGAAGTCGGGGCCGAAGACGAGACGAGGATGCCGCCCGCGGCTCCGGCCCGCGTACGGCATCCTCGATGGCTCATCCGGCGAAATCCGCTGTCCCCCTACAGCGAATCCGCGCGCTCACAGCAGGTCGGCGAGACCCTTCAGCGGTCCGGGCAGGCCCGCCGCGTGCTTCTTGAGGCCCGCGACCACCGGGTTCGGGGTCTCGGCGCGCAGCCGGTCCAGCTCGGTCTGCATGGTCGAGACCGTACGGGTGTAGTAGTCGTCGACCGTGGCGGTGTCGTCCGGGTCGCCCGGCTCGGTGGACCAGTCCAGGGCGGGCAGGAAGCTGACCGTCACCGAGGCCGGCAGCGGCAGCTGCGGCAGGATCGGGGCGATGCCGAAGGGCAGGCCCAGGGTGTACGGAAACACCTTGGCGCGCACCAGCTTGTCGAGCTGCAGCAGCTTGGCGGTGCGCTCGCCGCGGCTGAGCACGAAGATCGAGTCGTGGCCGCCGTTGGCGACCGCGGGAATCACCGGAACCCCCAATTCCAGTGCGAGCCGGATGAAGCCCTTGCGATCGGCGAAGTCGATCTTGCCGCGATCGGTCCACGGGCGGCACGCCTCCCAGTCGCCGCCGGGGTAGACCATGACCGCGCCGCCGTCCTTGAGCCCCTTGGCGGCGGATTCCTTCGAGGCCGCGATGACGCCGAACTGACGCAGGCTGTCACCGAGAACCGGTGCGCGCAGCAGGATGTCGTGGGCGACGCCGTAGCTGGGCTCGTCGGGGCGGTGCTCCAGCATGGCCATGAAGGTGATCCACACCTCCGGGGCCCAGTAGATGGACGAGTGATTGCCGATCACCAGCGCGGGTCCGGAAGTCGGCAGATTCTCCACGCCGACCACGGTGGGCGTGAAGTAGTCGGTGTAGGCCCGCGCGAGCGGAAGCAGCGGGTGGTTCGGGTCGGGGATTACCTTGTTCTCGGTCATGAGCCATTCCTGTCGATTGCTTTGCCGGGGACGGGCAGCATGCAACGACATCGCACGACGCTTTCGAAACAACGTCGAGCCGAATTGAATTGCCCCCGGGTCAGATCCCCATTGATTAGCTCCGACGGCCGCGCATGCGCGGTCCGGTTCAGCGTACGGACGTCGCTGCGTTGCGACAGATGCCCGTCACCGTCCTCCTGCACCATCGACGTTATCAACCCAAGCGTTTGCTTGTTAGGAAGTGTGCGAAACCCAACATTCATCTCACTGCCCCGGTTCCGCACACCGCACTCGCCTTAAGATGACTCATCCGAGATGTCATGCGTAGATGCGCATATCGGCGTAGACATATCTCAGGAGGCCGTCCGGCGACGGGACAGCGCGCCCGCCGCGAGGTACCCGGCCAGGGCCAGACCCGCGCACCACGCCAGCACGGTCGGCGCGGAATCCCCCACTGGCGTACCCATCAGCAGACCGCGCACGGTCTCGGTGACGGAGGTGACCGGTTGGTGCGCCGCGAAACCGCGCAGCCAGCTCGGCAGGGTCTGGGTCGGCACGAACGCGCTGCTCACGTAGGGCAGGAACATGAAAAAGAACATGAAACCGTTGGCCGCCTCGGGATTCGAGGCCAGCAGCCCCAGCGCGGCCGCGATCCACGACAGCGCCACCACGAAGCAGGCGAGCACGCCCGCCACCGCCAGCCAGCGCAGCGGGTCCGCGGTGGGCCGGAAGCCGAGCGCCACAGCCACCAGCACCACCAGCGAACTGGTGAGCAGATTGCGCAGCACGCTCTCCAGCACGTGCCCGGTCAGCACCGAGTTGCGGGACACGGCCATGGCGCGGAACCGGTCCACGATGCCGCTGTGGGTATCGGTGGCCACCGCCACCGCGGTCGCGCCCGAGCCGAATCCCGCGCACAGCAGAATGATTCCGGGCACCACGTAGTCGATATAGGAGCCGCCGCCGACATTCATCGCGCCGCCGAATACGTACACGAACATCAGCAGAATGCTGACCGGCACGGCGATGGTCATGATCATGGTGTCCGGACTGCGCAGGGTGTGGCGCAGATTGCGGCCGACCATGGTGGCGGAGTCCTGGGCGCAGTGCACGAGAGTACGCATTACGCAGCGCCTTTCACGGTATTGCCGGTGAGGGCGAAGAAGACGTCGTCGAGATCGGGTGTGTGAATGGACAAGTGGTCGATGGCCACGGCGTGATCGTCGAAATGATCGAGCAGCTTGCGGATATCGCCGACACTGCCGTCCGAGGGCACCCGCAAGGCCAGATCCTCGCCGTCGATCTCGGCCACCGGCAGCGCTCGCGCGGCCGCCGCCAGCCCGTGCTCGTCGGCGAAGCCCAGCCGCAGATGCCCGCCGGGCACCAGGCGCTTCAGCTCCTCGGCGCGCCCGTCGGCCACGATGCGGCCACCGTCGAGCACCGCGATGCGGTCGGCCAACTGGTCGGCCTCCTCCAGGTACTGGGTGGTGAGGAAGATGGTGACGCCGTCGGCCACCAGGCCGCGGATCACCCGCCACAGTTCGCGGCGGCTGCGTGGGTCCAGTCCGGTGGTGGGCTCGTCGAGGAAGACGATGCGGGGCTGCCCCATCAGGCTCATGGCGATGTCGAGACGTCGCCGCATGCCGCCGGAGTAGGAGCCCGCGCGCTTGCCGGCGGCCTCGGTGAGCTCGAACTGCTCCAGCAGCCGCGCTGTGCGCCGGGCGGTCTCGCGGGATCCGAGGTGCAGCAGCCGTCCCATGAGCCGCAGGTTCTCCGCGCCGGTGAGGATCTCGTCGACCGCCGCGAACTGCCCGGTGACGCCGATGGCCGCGCGCACGGTGTCGGCCGCGCGCACGGGGTCGTGGCCGCCGACCCGCAGCACTCCCCCATCGGCGCGTTCGAGGGTGGTGAGGATGCGGACCATGGTGGTCTTGCCCGCACCGTTGGGGCCGAGCAGGGAGAACACCGTCCCGGCGGGCACGGTGACGTCGATGCCTCGCAGCACGGGCTGGTCGCCGAAGGCTTTGACGAGGCCGCTCACCTCGATGGCGGGCCCCGATCCGGATGTGGTCATGGAGAGCTCCGTTCAGAAACTGTGTATGCCATATACTCTGCGTATAGGCTACACAGTTTCTTCGATGCCGCAAGATGGAAACCGAACCCACGACAGGAGGTCCGATGACGCCCGAGCCGCAAGCCCTGCCCAAATCGGTGAAACTGCTCTGGGATCTGGACGAGGCGGGCAGCCGCGGCCCCCGGCGCGGCATGAGCCTCGAGCAGATCCTCGCCACGGCCATGACCATCGCCGACACCGAGGGCTACGCGGCGCTGTCCATGGCGCGGGTCGCCAAGGAACTCGGCTTCACCACCATGTCGCTGTACCGCTACGTCGACAGCAAGGACACCCTCGTGGTGCTGCTGCACGACCGCATCTTCGACCACACCCCGGAACTGCCCGCGGGCTGGCGCGCCGGACTGGAAGCCTGGGCCTGGGCCGAGTTCCACGCCATCCGCGCCCACGACTGGTGGCTCGACATCCCGATGACCACTCCCCCGCTCGGCCCGAACAATATGGCCTGGCTGGAGACCGGCATGAACGCCCTCGCCGAGGTCGACATCCCCGAGGCACTCAAACTCCAACTGCTGGTGAACCTCTCGATCTACGTGATCGGCCGCACCCGGTTCCTGCGCGACGCCATCCGCCAGAGCGAGGACCAGGACTACACCGGCATCCTCACCTCCGTCCTCGACCCGCAGCGCTTCCCCGCCGTCACCAGCGCGCTCACCAATCGCGCCTTCGAGAGCGACGACATGCACTGGGAGGAAGCCGATTTCGGGTTCGCGCTGGACCGGCTGCT
Source organism: Nocardia sp. NPDC059764 (assembly GCF_042732555.1). Classification (NCBI taxonomy): domain Bacteria; kingdom Bacillati; phylum Actinomycetota; class Actinomycetes; order Mycobacteriales; family Nocardiaceae; genus Nocardia; species Nocardia sp. NPDC059764. The sequence goes on along the minus strand of NZ_JBHWHH010000009.1, from coordinate 30,802 downwards.
GGACGGTTACCAGGTCTTCATCGACGCGAACACCGGCGCACGGTAGGCCATCGGCGCGTGCCGGCGCGCTCGCAGATTCCAGCCATATCAGCTCGAGAGCCTGAACGAAAAGATCTCTTGTCGCTACAGTTCCATGAAACTGCTTGACAGACAGGTGATTACAGTGAGGCTCGGATTCAGAACGCTGGCGATGGCCGCGGTCGGAGCACTGTTCGCACTCTCGATGACCGGTGTCGCGGCCGCCCCCGCGAACGCGGTCGGCCTGCCCCCGTGCGGCCTGACCTGCGACGACCCCCTGCCGCCCGCGCCCGCCGGATGCTCGAGCGCGGCCACCGGCGGCACCCTCGCGCTGACCCTGCCCGACAAGAACGGGGTCAACCGTCCCTTCCGGCTGTTCGTGCCGTCCGGGCTGAGCGGCGCCGCGCCGCTGGTGGTCGCGCTGCACGGCGGTCAGGACAATCCGACGCACTTCGAAACCGCCACCGGCTGGACCGCGGTCGCGCAGAGCAAGAAGTTCATCGTCGCCTACCCCCAGGGCGGCAAGAACGACGGCGCGGCGGACAAATGGGCCTGGGAGTTCAGCGCCTCCAACCCCGCCAACGACGTTCCGTTCCTGCGCAGCCTGGTCCACGCCATCGGCAACGACTACTGCGTGAACCCCAAGCGCGTGCACTTCATCGGACATTCCAACGGCGGGCAGATGACCTCCCGGATGGCGTGCTCCGCCTCGGATCTGGTGGCCTCGGCCGCGGTGTGGGCCGGGCCGAGCGGCGCGTGGGACGCCAACGACTGCCCGACCACCCGCGCGCTGTCGTTCGGCGTGATGCTCAACGACAACGACCCCATCGTGTGGCAGATCGTCGCCGAGCAGCATCGAGATCTGTGGCGCACCAAGGACGGTTGCGGAGCCACCCCGGCCTCGGAGACCGGCACCGCGGTGGTGAAGGGCGAGCGCTACTCGTGCGCGTCGGGCACCCAGGTGCTGTACCGGCTGTACCACACCACCGATGACGCGACGAAGGCTCACCTGTGGCCCACCCCGGGCTCGGCGGCCGCGACCGACGTCAACAACCGCATGTGGTCATTGCTGAACGCCAACCCGCTGCCCTGACAGCCGCGACTCCGGGCTCCCGGCACGCTCGGGGCCCCGGGGCGACAGCGCGGCGGTGAGCAGCGCGGCGACCGCGAAAAGCACTGCCACACAGGCCACCAGGCCGATCCAGCCGCCCGCCGCGTAGGCGATCCCGGCCGCGCTGCCGACCACCGCGCTGCCCAGGTAGTACGCGAACATGTAGAGAGACGATGCGGCGCCGCGGTTCTCGGCCAGCGCGCCGACCCAGGCGCTGGCCGCGGTGTGCGCGCCGAAGAATCCCGTGGTGAGCAGCAGGATGCCGATCAGCACCGTGCTCAGGTGATCCGGGATGGTCACGGCCAGGCCGACAACCATCAGGGCCAGGGAGACGACCAGGATCCGGTGGTGGCCACGGCGATCGGCGAGCCGGCCCGCGTAGGCCGACGCCGCCGTGCCCGCGAGGTACAGCACGAACACCAGACCGACCACCGCCTCGGACAGGCCGAAGGGGCGGTGGGTCAGCCGGTAGCCGAGATAGTTGTAGATCGACACGAAACTGCCCATGAGCAGGAAGGCCAGCCCGAACAGCGCGGCCGGGCGCGGAGCGCGCACCTGCCGGGCGAGATCGCCGAGCAGCGTCCCGAAACCGGCCGGGCGAGCGGCGAATCCGCGCGAGGCCGGCAGCGTCCGCGCGAACCACACCGCGCCCGCCGCCACCGCCAGCGACACCGTCAACTCCGCCCACCGCCACGACGTCAGCCCGAGCGCGAGCGACGGGATCAACCGGCCCGACAGTCCACCGATACTCGTCCCCGCGATGTACACCCCCATCGCCGAACCCAGCCCGCCGGCGCCGACCTCCTCGGCCAGATACGCCATCGCCACCGCGGGCACCCCGGCCAGCGCGACACCCTGCACCGCGCGCACCGCCAGCAGCGTGCCCATCGTCGGGCACAACGGCAGCAGCAGCCCGAGCGCCGCGGCCGCCACCGCCGACCCGATCAGCACCCGGGTCCGGCCGATCCGCGCCGACAGCACACCCACCGGAATGATCGCCAGCGCAAGGAATCCCGTGGTCAGCGACACCGCCAGCGCCGCGTGCGCGGGCGGCACCCCGAACGCCGCCGACAGGCTCGGCAGCAGTGACTGCGTGGAGTACATGGCCGCGAAGGTGGTCAGCCCGGCCGCGAAAAGCGCCACGGTGACCCGCTTCTCGTGGGCTCCGGCGAGCTCGGCGGACCCGTCCGGCTCCGGGCGTTCGGTGGAGGCGACGTGCTGGTCCGACGGGGTGAATTCGCGCCGGGCCATGGGCTCCGGATCGGACGCTGGCTCGATGGTCACGGCGGCCGTGGGGGCGCCGATCGGACGCGGTGTGCTCAATGGCTGATCGGCGCTGGTCATCGGGGCCTCCCACGGTGGATCGGGTACGGATCCAGGGTGCGTGACCCGCGCTTAGATCGGAAATGCATGATGGTCGGTAGGACCATGCCACTGCGGTATATAGCGAGGAGGCGGTGTGCTCGGCGCGGATCTGGAGTGGTTCACGACACTCGCCGAAACCGAGAATGTGAGCGCGGCGGCCGACCGATTGCATCTGGCCCAGCCGACGCTGTCGCGGATGCTCGCCCGGTTGGAACGGCGGCTGGGCGCTCCCCTGTTCGATCGGCACGGGAAGCGCATCCGGCTCAACGACTACGGCCGCCTGTACTACGAGCACGCCCGCCGCGCCCGCGCCGAACTGCGGGCCGGGGAGCAGGCCGTCGCCGACCGGGTCAATCCGGCCAAAGGGGTGGTGCGGCTGTCGTTCCTGCATTCCTTCGGCAGTCGGCTGGCGCCGGAGTTGATCGCCGAATTCCGGCGTGGGGCCGGGCGGGTCGACTTCGGGCTGTTCCAGGGCGCGGCCGAGACGATCACGCGCCAGGTCCTCGACGGGGAGGCCGATCTGGCCCTGGTGTCGCCGCGGCCGAGCGAGCCAGGCATCGGGTGGCACACGCTGCTGAATCAGCCGCTGGTGCTGGCGGTTCCGGCCGATCACCGGCTGGCCGGGCAGCGCCGGACTCGGCTGAGCGAGCTGGCCGACGCCGAATTCATCACCATGCATCCGGGATTCGGGATGCGGCGCATCTTCGACGACCTGTGCGCGGCGGCCGGGATCCGGCCGCGCATCGCCTTCGAGGCCAGTGACCTGGTCACGGTGCGGGGACTGGTGGCGGCCGGGCTCGGGGTGGCGCTGGTGCCCGCCGAGGAACCGCCGCCGCCGGACCTGACCGTGGTCCCGCTCGCCGACGCCGGGGCATCGCGCGATGTGGGGCTGATCTGGTCGGCGACCGCGACACCGTCGGAGGCGGTACGCCGGTTCCGCGATTTCGCGGTGGACCGGGCGGCCCGCCGCCCCGCCCGCTGAGCCCGCGCACTGTCCCGGCGAGCCCACGCACTGTTACGGTTGCCGCACGGTAACTGTTCTGTCACTTCAACTCCAGGGAGCCGCCCGTGCAGCGCTATCGTGCGGCCCTCGACACACTGGGCGGAGGCATCGCCGCCGCGGTCGCGGGCATGGCCTTGATCGTGCCCTACGACGCCGGGTGCGGCACCGACTCGTCCGCCATGCAGATGACGCTGCTGACCATCACCGTGCCCCGGGCCACCGCCACGGGCGCGGTGTTCGCCGTGGTGGCCGCGGTCCTCGTGCGCATGCTCGGCGACCGGACCGCGTGGGCCACCGGCGCATTCGCGGCGCTGGTCCTGGCCACCGACCACCTGCTGGTCGGCTCCACCTCCGCCACGCTGGCCACCGCCAACTTCCTCGACTCGCTCGCCGGCGGCGTGCTGCTGGGCGCGGCCGGGGCGGCGGCCCTGCGGTACCGGCCGCCCGCGGTCGGCTACCTGCTCGGCGGGCTCACCGGTGTCCTGCTCGGACGCCACATCGAGACCATCGCCGCCGAGAAGGGGAACCTGTCGGTGCTCGAACGCGCCTTCGTGGATCTGCCGCCGGACTGGCTGGCGGTGCTGGCGGCGACGTTGCTCGCGGTGTGCGCGGTGGTCTGCGGACGGACCAGCGCCACGCATCCGACGTCCGTGCAGCTGCCGTTCGCGCCGATCGTCGCCGCGGCGGTGGTGATCACGACCATCGCGGTGGTCTCCGAACGCCTCACCCCGGGCACCAAGAGCTGGATCGCCATCGCCGCCTGGCTCGTCGCCGTGGTCGCGGCCGCCCTGATCGCGGCCCTGTTGCTGCCGGGCCGCGACGGCACCCTCACGCTGCTCGCGGTATCGCTCACCGCGACCGGCGGCGCCCTCGCGACCGTCCACGCCCATTGGAAACTCGCGCCGGTGCTGGCGATCATGGCGCTCGGACTGTTCGCCGGCGTCCTGCTGCCCCGCCCGCAGCCCGTGGCCGCCGCCGCGGCGAGCATCGGGCTGTCGGTCTTCGCGCTGCTGGCTTCCGGCGCGCAGCACCATGATTCGTGGGCAGCGCTGCTCGGTGCGTGCCTCTACGCGGGACTGGCGGGATACAGCTTCGGTGCGGTCACCACCCGCCTGGCCGCGAGCACCGTCCTGGGGCTGGGCGTCGTGCTGGTCCCGACCGCGGCGCTCACCCTGGAATACCGGGGCTGCGATGCGCTGCCGTCCTTGCCCGACGGCATCAGCACAGCCGGTGACCGGGCCGCGTGGACGGCCATCGGCCTCGGCGCCGGATGCCTGGCGGCCATGCTGCTATTGCGCCGCCTGCGGCCGGAACGCGACGAGCCGTCGCAGCCGAAACCTCTTTCCCCCGAGTCCGAGCGAACGGACTAGGCGACCCGATACAGCCAGATCCGCGGCTCGGCCGGTTCGCCGCCGGTGGACCAGGCATAGGTGTGGGCCAGGCCGTCGCCGTGATAGCCGTGCAGGTAGTCACGCAATCCGGTACGGCCGCCGTGCCCGGACACGATGCCCCGCAGCACGATCGCGGTGAGGTCGTAGGCCTCGACGGCGTACGGATTCGCGGCCGTCCCGGTGGCGTCGCGATACTCGTCGAGGAAGCGCTGCGTGGCGGGCCCGCACTGACACGCCACCACGGTGCCGGAGGCCGCCGACCCGGCGGCGGACTTGAACGCCGGGTCGTAACTGCCGTCGCCGAGGACGAAAGTCGCTGTGACATCGGCTTTCCGAAGCTTCGCCAGCAGGGTCGCGGCGGCGGCCGGATAACCCGCGTAGAACACCGCGTCCGGGTTCACGGCGGCGATGGCGGACACGGCCTGCTCGGTATCGCCACCGAGATCGACGCTGACCTCGCACGCCGGCACCGAGGCCGGACCGAGGCCCTCCACCACCGCGCCCGCCAGCGACACCCCGAAACCTCCGCCGCTGTCACGGACCACGCAGACCCGCGAGAACCGGGCGGTATTGGTGAGGTATCGACCCAGCGCCGGGCCCTCGGCATTGTCATTGGCCAGGCCGCGGAAGAAACCGCTCCAGCCCGACTGCGCCAGCAGCGGATTCGTCGCGACCGGGGTGAGGAACGGCAGCCCGGCCGCGTCGAAGGTCTTCCCGGCGGCCATGACCTCCTTCGACAGCGCGGGACCGATCACCGCCACCACCGAGTCGTCGGCGGCGATCTGCTCGGCGACCCGCGCCGCCCTCGCCTGATCCCCGGCGGTGTCGAACTCGCGCACCGTGATCGGGCAGACCTTGTTGCCGCCCTGCGGGTTTCCGCCCTTCACGAACTGATCGACGGCCAGCTTCACCGCGCCCAGCACCGTACGACCGAGCGCGGCGTCCGAGCCGGTCAACGGGAGCGCCGCCGCGATGGTCGCCGAGTCGCACGGCAGCCGACCGTCATTGGCGGGGTCGGCCACCGACACCGGCGCGGCCACCTTGACGCCGAGCCCGTCGATCTGGGTCAGCGGCACGAAACCCGGGTAGGTGGCCGTGTAGGGACCGGCCACGCTCACCGGATCGGCGCGGCCGGACGGCCCGGAACCCTGTGCCGCCCAGATGATTCCCGCCGCTGCCGCGATGGCGACCACCAGCGCGCCGACCCCCGCCGCCAGCCACCGACCGGACCGCACCCGGGCGGCGGTGACCGGCTCCGGTCGCAGTCGCGGGTCGTCGAGCACGGTGGGGTCACCGCCGCGCGACAGCGTGACCGTCGCGGCCGTGGCACCCGTCGACCCGATCGCCGCCGCTCCCGGCCGCGGCGTCCCGGCCACCGTGAACGGCGGGACGGTCGACTCCGAGACACCCGAAAGCGCTCGCGCCGCAGCGTCGGCGAAGTCCCGGCAGGTGTCGAACCGATCCTCCGGGCGTTTGGCCAGCCCCCGAGCGAACACCGCGTCCAGCGCGGCGGGCAGCTCGGGCCGCCGATCGGTCACCTTCGGCACCGGATGCTGCAGGTGCCCCGCGACCACCGCGGCCGCCGTCTCCGCCTGATACGGCGTGGACCCCGTGAACAGCCGAAACAGGGTGCAGGCCAGCGAGTACTGGTCCGACCGCTGATCCAGCGCAGCCCCCGACAGTTGCTCCGGCGACGCATAGGTGATGGTCGCGGCCAGCATCCCGGTGCGGGTGATCTGCGCGGAATCGTCGCGCAGCCGCCCGATTCCGAAGTCGGTCAGCAGAATTCGGCGTTCCTGCCCGGCGGTGTGGCGGCTGAGCAGGATATTGGCGGGTTTCACGTCCCGGTGGATCACGCCCATCGAATGCGCGTAGTCCAGCGCCTTGGCCGTCTCCCCGATGATCCGCACGGCCTCGGCGGCGGGCAGGGTGAACGGGTCCAGCGCGGAGGCGTCGCCGCCGTCCACGTACTGCATGGCGATCCACAACCGCCCGCCCGACACGCCCCGATCCTGCACGCCCACGATATTCGGATGATCCAGCCGCGCAACGAGTTCGGCTTCCCGCTCGAACCGGGACCGCGTCTCGAGTTGTGTCACCAGCTCCCGCGCCAGCACCTTGATCGCCACCAGCCGGGGCAGCCGCGGATGCCGGGCGAGAAAGACCTCCCCCATCCCGCCCCCGCCGAGCTTCCGCTCGATCAGATACCCCGCGAATTCCGTACCCGCACGCACAATTCGGCCCTTCACACCCCGCACATTCCCCCGAACCTTACCCGCTCGAACCCGCCGTCTCAGCTCCCCGGCGCGGGTTCGCGCGACGCCCGGGAGGGGGTTCGGCCAATGCCGCGGACCACGGCGACGCCGCCGTCGGGCGCTCGCCCGGCGCGCCCGGCGACAGACCGCGCACCCCGTCCGTTTGCTCCAGGTATGCCCCGGTATTGCCACGGCGAACGGGCTGGAGCAGGCTGGGAGGCGTCGGTGGCGTCACCCCGGGCGCTGCCCCCGTGACCGAGGAGGTGGATCGAACGTGTTCGCACGCTCTAACACGATTCAAGCGCAGCCGTCCACTATCGATGCCGGGATTGCGTTCATGCGCGACGAAGTGATGCCCGAACTGGCAGGCATGCCCGGCTGGGTGGGTCTGTCGCTACTGGTGGACCGTGAGTCCGGCCGCTGCATCGTCACCACCGCGTGGGAGTCCGAGAACGCGATGCACGACAGCGCCAGCCGGGTGCGCCCGCTGCGTAACCGCGCGCGGGACTACTTCGGCGGCGACGGCCCGCTCATCGAGGAGTGGGAGATCGCCACCCTGCACCGCCTGCACCACGCGGACGAGGGCGCATGCGCCCGCCTGACCTGGACCCGGGCCGACGCCGATCGCATCGATTCGGCGATCAATGTCTTCCGTTCGATGGCGATACCCTCGATGGAACAGATGGACGGCTTCTGCAGCGTCAGCCTGCTGGTCGACCGCACCGCCGGGCGCGGCGTCTCCTGCGCCACCTTCGAGAGCGCCGAGGCCCTGGCCCGCACCGCCCAGGCAGCCGCGGACCTGCGGGCCGCCGCCACCGCCCAGGCCGGCATCGCGGTCACCGAGGTCGCCGAGTTCGAACTGGCCCTCGCCCATCTCCGCGTCCCCGAACTGGTCTGACCCGCACCCCGGATGGCGCGGTCGCCCCGGCCGCGCCACCCGGCTAATTTAGAACCCGTTTCAGCGGGCGGCGGCTTCCGGCCACCCGGCGATCGATGGGAGACGGGTATGTCGGGCAATGGTGGCGGTCGATTCGACGGCAAGGTCGCGGTGGTGACCGGAGCCTCCTCCGGCCTCGGCCGGGCCGTGGCGCAGCAGCTGATCGCGGGCGGGGCGCGCGTGCTCGGCGTCGGCCGCGACGAGGCGCGCCTGAAGGACAGCTTCGACGAACCCGACACCGCCTGGCACGCCACCGATCTCGCCGATCCGGCGGCGGCCGATCAGGTGGTCCGGGCCTGCGTCGACCGCTTCGGCGGCCTCGACATCCTGGTCAACGCCGCGGGCGCGCACACCATGCGCCACACCGGGCAGGTCACCGACGAGGAATGGCAGCACGACCTCGCCGTCAACCTCAGCGCGCCCTTCTTCCTGTCCCGCGCCGCCCTTTCCCACCTGCTCGAACGCACCGGTTGCATCGTCAACGTGGCCTCGATCGCGGGCGTGGAGGGCCAGGCCTATTCGGCGGGCTACTGCGCCGCCAAACACGGCCTCATCGGTCTCACCCGGGCCATGGCGCTGGAGTTCGACGGCGCCGGCATCCGCATCAACGCGGTCTGCCCCGGCGGCATGATCACGCCGATGCTCGAGAACTTCACCTTCCCCGAAGAGCCCGACTACCAGCTCATCCTGAAGACCGCCAGCCCCCGCGGCCTCATGGAACCCGCGCAGGTCGCCAACATCATCAGCTTCCTGTGCTCCGACGAAGCCTCCGCCGTGCACGGCGCCGTCTACACCGTCGACAACGGCAAGATGGCCCTCTAGACAGACGAATCGGCCCCGGGCGACGCAGCTGCCGTCGCCCGGGCCGATGCCGAGGGTGGGTCGGGTTACTTCTTGCGGTCGCGCTTCTCGCGGACGCGCACATTGACCCGGACCGGAGAACCGTCGAAGTTGAACTCCTCGCGCAGCTTCCGCTCGATGAAGCGGCGGTAGCCCGCCTCGAGGAAGCCGGTGGTGAAGAGCACGAACGTCGGCGGCCGGGTGGACGCCTGCGTGGCGAACAGGACTCGCGGGAGGCGGCCGCCGCGCATGGGCGGCGGCGTGGCGGCGATGACCTCCTTGAGCCAGTTGTTCAGGCGGCCGGTGGAGATGCGCTTGTCCCACGACTCCAGCGCGGTCTCCATGGCGGGGACCAGCTTCTGCACCGCGCGACCGGTGTGCGCGGAGATATTGACGCGCTGGGCCCAGCGGACCTGGACCATCTCGCGGTCGATCTCGCGCTCGAGCATCTCGCGGCGGTCCTCGTCGACCAGATCCCACTTGTTGTAGGCGATCACCAGGGCGCGGCCGGTCTCGGCCACCATGGAGATCACCCGCAGGTCCTGCTCGGTGACCGGCTCGGAAGCGTCGATCAGCATGACCGCCACCTCGGCCGCCTCGATCGCGCCCTTGGTGCGCAGCGACGCGTAGAACTCGTGGCCCGAGGCATTGCTCACCTTGCGGCGCAGACCCGCGGTATCCACGAAACGCCACGGCTTGCCGCCCAATTCGACCAGCGAGTCGACCGGGTCGACGGTGGTGCCCGCGACATTGTGGACCACCGACCGTTCCTCGCCGACGAGCTTGTTCAGCAGCGACGACTTGCCCACGTTCGGCTTGCCGACCAGCGCCACACGGCGCGGACCGCCGTGCAGACCCGTGCCCTCGCGGGGAGTCTCGGGCAGCTTCGCCAGAATCTCGTCGAGCAGATCACCGGTACCGCGACCGTGCGCGGCCGAGATCATGTGCGGCTCACCCAGACCCATCGACCACAGCTCGGCGGCGTCGGCCTCCAGCTTCTGGTTGTCGACCTTGTTGGCGACCAGGATGACCGGAGTCTTGCTGCGCCGCAGCGTCTTCGCCACCGCCTCGTCGGCGGAGGTCGCGCCGGTGGTCACATCCACCACCACGACGATCGCGTCGGCGGTGTTCATGGCGACCTCGGCCTGCCGGGCCACCGACTGCTGCAGCCCCTTGGCATCGGGCGACCAGCCGCCGGTGTCCTGCACCAGGAATCGGCGACCGGCCCAGGTGGCCTCGTAGGAGATCCGGTCCCGGGTCACGCCCGGAATGTCCTCCACGACCGCCTCGCGGCGGCCCAGGATCCGGTTCACCAAGGTCGACTTGCCGACATTGGGGCGGCCGACAATGGCCACCGTCGGCAGCGGAACGTGCTCGGCGTCCTGCTCGCCCTCGAATTCGGCGATGTCCCAGTCGGATTCGTCCGACCAGATCCCATCACCGGCGAAGGTGTCCTGCGTCACTGCGCGCCTCCCGCCGAAATCCGTGCGGCCACCACGCGATACAGCTCGTCGATGACCTCGTCCTTGTTCAGATCGCTGGTGTCGACCAGCTCCGCGTCCTCGGCGGGACGCAGCGGCGACACCTTGCGCGTCGAGTCCAGGGTGTCGCGGCGCTGCACATCGGCCAGCACGCCCGCGTAATCGTCACCCCGCCCCTCGGCGATGTTCTGCGCGTTGCGGCGCTGCGCGCGGGCCTCGGCCGACGCGGTCAGATAGATCTTCACGTCCGCCGCGGGCAGCACGGTGGTGCCGATGTCCCGGCCCTCCACCACGATTCGACCCGCCGCCGCCGACAGCTCCCGCTGCAACGCGACCAGCTGCTCGCGCACCTCGGGCACCGCCGACACCGCGGACACCGCCTGGGTGACCGCGTTGCCGCGGATCTCACCGGAGACGTCCTCACCGTCGAGCAGGATGACCTCCCGGCTCGGATCGGTGCCGATGGTGAGCGGCAGTTCCTTCACCGCGATCGCGATGGCGGCCGCGTCGTCCAGGTCCACGCCGCTGCGCAGCACGCGCAGCGTCGCCACCCGGTACATGGCGCCGGTGTCGAGGTAGCTGGCCTCGAGCCGGGTCGCCAGCATGCGCGACACGCTCGACTTGCCGGTGCCCGACGGGCCGTCCATGGCCACGACCAGCTGCGCGGAGCCGGTCAGCGCGCCGGCCGTATCGATCAGAGATCCCACACCGTTCACAACGACACCGCCTCGTAGAGCTTCCCGACCTCGTCCCGGCCCAGCACGCGCAGCGTGCCCGGCCGCTGATCACCGAGCGCGATCGGCCCGACGTGCGTGCGCACCAGCGCGGTCACCGGATGCCCGACGGCGTCCAGCAGGCGGCGCACGATGTGCTTGCGACCCTCGTGCAGCACCACCTTCACCAGCGACTTGCCGTTGCCGACCTCGAGCACCTGGAACTTGTCCACCGACGCGGGCCCGTCCTCGAGCTCGACGCCGTCCTTGAGCTGCTTGCCGACCTCGCGATTGCGGACCTCGCCGTTCACGGTGGCCAGGTAGGTCTTGGACACCTCGAAGGAGGGGTGCATGAGCCGATGCGCCAGATCACCGTCATTGGTGAGCAGCAGCAGGCCCTCGGTGTCGGCGTCCAGCCGGCCGACGTGGAACAGGCGCTGACCGGCGGCGATCCGCTCGGCCACGATATCGCCCACGCACGGGCGGCCCATCTCGTCGGACATGGTCGACTGCCAGCCCTTGGGCTTGTTCAGCGCCAGGTACACCTGCTCGGAGCGGATCACCACGCGCACGCCGTCGACCCGGACCACCGCGGTCTCGGGATCGATGCGCAGACCCTGCTCACGCACGATCTTGCCGTCCACCTCGATACGACCGGCGTCGATCATGTCCTCGGCCACGCGCCGCGAGGCCACACCGGCCTTGGCGAGAACCTTCTGCAGGCGCTCACCCTCACCCCACGGCAGCTTCTTCGGAGCCCGCTCCTCGAAGTCCACGTGCTGGTGCCGGGCGGGCTTGGCATTGCTGATCAGCACCGGCGCGACGATCTTGCGCTCCGGCTTGGAAGTCTTCTTCTTACCGGTGGTGTTCGGCGAGGTGTGCGGGGCCAGCGGGCGACCGCCGCCGATACCGCGAGACTGGTTGCCGCGCGCGGAGTTACCGCCCTGGCCGCCGAAGCCGGAGCCCGAGCCGCCGCGAGCGGGCGCGCCGCCACGGGAACCGCTTGCGCCCCACTGGCTTTCGCCGCGGGGAGCGGAACCGCCACGCGAACGATCGGAATCACGACCGTACGAACCAGCACCGCCACGCGAACGATCCGAGTCACGACCATACGAACCAGCACCGCCACGCGAACGATCCGAGTCACGACCATACGAACCAGCACCGCCACGCGAACGATCCGAGTCACGACCATACGAACCAGC
>NZ_JBHWHH010000009.1:0-18383 GCF_042732555.1 Nocardia sp. NPDC059764 | reverse complement strand
ACCGCCACGCGAACGATCCGAGTCACGACCATACGAACCCGAGCTGCCGCGGGAGTCACCGCGGGAATTGCCGCCCCAGGAGGGCGAGTCGCCGCGCGAGCCGCGCGACGTGGAGCCGCCACGGGCTCCGCCATAAGAATTGCCGCCGCTGGACCGGTCGTCTCCGGTCCGGCCTCGGGCGGCGTGGGAACCGCCACGGGGCGGTTCGCTGCCACGTTTCCTACGATCCGGTGTGCCATCTCGGCGAGCGGGTGTATTCACGTTGTCCTTGTTTCAGTCTTCGGTGCCGAGGTCGATATCCGCCTCGGCCGGTTTCTTCAGCCTGGTGTACCGGGGGTCGGTCTCCAAGCTCTCGTTGATCTCGTCGATCAGGTCGACGCCCGGGAGCAGCGGGGCCAATGGCGGCAGATCCGCCAGTGACGCAAGCCCGATCCGTTCCAGGAACAGCTCGGTGGTGATGTACAGAGTGCCGTTGGTCTCCGGGTCCGCTCCGGCCTCCGCGATCAGCCCCCGCGCCAGCAGGGTCCTGATCACGCCATCCACGTTCACGCCGCGCACCGCGCTCACGCGTGCTCGGGTAACCGGTTGACGGTACGCGATCACCGCCATGGTTTCCAAAGCCGCGCGAGTCAGTTTCGATCGTGCGCCGTCCAACAGCATACGTTCCACATAGGGAGCGAATTCCGTCCGCGTGTAGTAGCGCCAGCCGTCGCCGACGAACCTGAGATCCATGCCACTGCGCCGCGCGGTCAACTCCGCCGACATCTCCCGCAGCGCCGCCTCCACCCGGACCGGGTGATCCCGCAATGCCGAGGCCAGCAGTTCCGTCGGCGCGGGCGCGTCGACCACCAGCAACATGGCCTCCAGCGCGGACCGGAACTCCGGCTCCGACAGCTCGTCCTCGTCGTCGAACTCCTGCGGATCGACCGCCAGGACGGGTGGCGCGGGAGGCCCCTCGGACTCCGCAGGCGCGGCGACCCCGTCCGCGGGTGCCGTGACTTCGTCCGCGGGCACTGTGACCTCGTTCGCGGGCACTGTGACTTCGGCCTCGGCCGGTGTGATTTCGGCCGCTGTCCCGGGGATTTCGCCGTCCGGCGCGGACTCGGCGGTCTCGACGGCAGCCTCGGGCGCAGGTTCAGCCGCGGCCTCGGACTCGGTGGTATCCGGTCCGGCCGCGCAAGCCTTGGCTGCCGCGGCCGCTTCGGCGATGATCTGCTCGGCCAGGGTCGGCTGGGGTGCGGGCTGGCTGCCGGCGGGCTGGTCCTGCACGTCGTCATCCATGTTGTGCACCTCGGTCACCCGTAGTCCTCTTCAATCGTCACCGGTTGGGCGGGTTGGTCCTCGAGCTCGCCGATCCAGCTGACGGACAGCGGGCCCAGCGGGTCGGGCTGGTCGAACTCGATGGTCTTGCCGCGGTAGAGCTCGAGCAGCGCGAGGAAGCGGGCCACGATCTGGATCGGCAGCTCGCAGTCGGCGCAGAGTTCGTGGAAGGTCGTCCAACCGCCCGCGCCCGCGTTCTTGAGCATCTCCAGCACCAGCGCGGCCTGCTCGGCGATCGAGATGGCGTGGGCGTGGATGTGATCCAGTCCCACCCGCGGTCGCGGACGCGGCCGGAACACGGTGGCCGCGACCTCCGCGAATCCCGCGGCGTCCACCCCCAGCGTAACCTCGGGCAACAGCGCCAGATACCGCTCCTCCAGCGACACCGCGCGCGGATATCGTTGCAGCGCCGCCGCCTCCAGCTCGCCCAGCAACTCGGCGACCTGTTTGAACGCGCGGTACTGCAGCAGCCGCGCGAAGAGCAGGTCGCGCGCCTCCAGCAACTCCAGGTCTTCCACGTCGGACACCTCGCCCGAGGGCAGCAGCCGGGCCGCCTTCAGATCCAGCAGGGTGGCCGCGATGAGCAGGAATTCGGTGGTCTGGTCCAGGACCTTGTCCGCGCGCAGACCCTTCACCTCGGACAAGCGGGCGGTGAGGGCCTTGGTGTGGGCGATGAACTCGTCGGTCACCCTGTGCAGCGAGATCTCGGTGACGTCGAGGCGTCGCGAGCTGATCAGTTGCAGCAGCAGGTCGAAGGGGCCCTCGAAGTTGGCCAGCTTCAGATGGAATTTGCCCGCATTGTCCGAACTTTCGGATGCCACAGCGGCGGCAGACGGCGCGGCGGGCTCCACCACTGCACCGGATCCGGCGATATCGGACACGACCGACGAACCCGGCGCGGACGCACTCTCGGAGGTCTCGTCCGCACCCGCCCCGGCGATGTCCGCGACGACACCGGCCGGATCCTCGCCCGCCAGGTTCACATCCGCGACGTCCTCACCGGCAATGTCCTCACCAGCGCCGACGATGTCGCTCACTACCGGCGACCCGTCCCCGGGCATGCCGGTAGCCGCGTCCGCGGGGTCGTGGCCGGACGCCGAGTCGAGAGGATCGCTCAACGGCCCGACCGCTGGATGACTTCCCGGGCCATGGCCCGATAGGCTTCCGCGCCACCGGATTTCGGCGCCCACGTGGTGATGGGCTCACCCGCGACGCTGGCGTCAGGGAAGCGGACGGTCCGCGAGATCACGGTGTCGTACACGAGGTCGCCGAACACCTCGACCACGCGCGTCATGACCTGGCGCGAATGCAATAGGCGGGCATCGAACATGGTGACCACGATGCCGTACAGGGTCAGCGCCGGATTCAGCCGGTCCCGCACCTTCTCCACGGTGTCGTTGAGCAGGGCCAGTCCGCGCAGCGAGAAGTACTCGCACTCCATCGGAATGATGACGCCGTCGGCGCAGGCCAGAGCGTTCACGGTGAGCAGGCCCAGCGACGGCTGGCAGTCGATGAGGATGTAGTCGTAACGGTCGCGCAGCGGCGCCAGGGCGCGGCCCAGGGTCTGCTCGCGGCCGACCTCGTTGACGAGCTGGATCTCCGCGGCCGAGAGGTCGATATTGCTGGGCAGCAGATCCATGCCGTCGACCTTGGTGTTCATCAGCACGTCGTCGGGATTCACCTTGCCGGGCCCGACGAGCAGGTTGTGCACGGTCACGTTCAGATCGTGATGCGCCACACCGAGTCCCGCCGACAGCGCGCCCTGCGGGTCCAGATCCACCAGCAGCACCTTGCGCCCGTATTCCGCCAGCGCCGCACCGAGATTGATGGTCGAGGTGGTCTTGCCGACGCCGCCCTTCTGATTGCACATGGCGACGATCAGCGCGGGGCCGGTGTGGTCCGGTTCGGGCGGTTCGGGGATCTCGCGCAGCGGGCGTCCGGTGGGACCGACCTGCTTCGCGTCGTGCACCACATCGGGTGCCTCCCACAGGGTTTGCGCGGCGGTTTCGATCCGCTGGCCCGCACCACCGGTAGTCGTCACGTCCGCTGCTCCTTCGACGTTCCTGCCCTTGCCTCGCCCATCGGCCTGGAATGGACGACGCACCCGGCCGCGTGTGCGATCGGGTTCCTCCTAGACGCTACCGCCTGTTCGCGCGAGACCAACGTTCGGACACGCACCCTAAACCTGCACTTCAGACCCGGTACAGACGCCCGAGCCGGGCCGAGGACCGGTCCGAGACGTCTCGTTGCACTGTGGCACAGCAGGTTACGGGTTCAGGGTCATGTTCCGCGCCCGAAGCACCGGATAAACCGGAATCGGCGGATTTGGAGGATCTAGGTATGGCGCAACTGCGCCGTGAGCCCGGGCGGCGGAGTCCGTTCGAGGACAGCGCGCACAGGTGCCGGTTGGCGTTCCACGAGTGACGTCCCGCCGCCCGACCCGTGCGTGCCATGCACGCCCGGACCGCACAGGGTGCGGGAGAGCCCCGGAGCGACAATGTCTTTCGGGACCACGGTCTTTCGGGACCGTGCGGCACTCTCAGCGGGCGCGCGGGTGCGCGGTGGCCCAGACCTCGTGCAGCGTGCCGACCGTGACCAGGGTGTAGATCTGGGTGGTGGTCACCGAGGCGTGGCCCAATAGTTCCTGCACGACCCGGACGTCCGCGCCGCCGTCGAGCAGGTGGGTCGCGAACGAGTGGCGCAGGGTGTGCGGCGACACCTGCGCGGCGATGCCCGCGCGCTCGGCCGCGGATTGCAGGACCTGCCAAGCGGTCTGGCGGGACAGCCGGCCGCCGCGGTGGTTGAGGAACAGGGCGCTGTTGCCGCGGCCGCGCGCGGACAGCGCGGGGCGGCCCCGGACCAGGTAGTTGTCCAGGGCGGCCAGGGCGGGACGGCCGATCGGGACCATGCGCTGTTTGCCGCCCTTGCCGCGCAGCACGACCGCGCGTTCGGGGGTGTCGATGTCGTCCACGTCCAGGCCGACGATTTCGGAGATGCGCGCGCCCGTGGAGTACAGCAGTTCCAGCAGGGCCCGGTCCCGCAGCCCGCGGGGGCCGTCGGCGATATCACCGCCGGCCGCGTCGAGCAGCCGCGAGATCTGGTCGTAAGGAAGGGCTTTCGGCAGCCTGCGGGCGGGCGTCGGCGGTTTCACCGGATGCGCCACATCCGCGTCGGTGATCCCCTCCGCCGTCGCGAACCGGTGCAGCCCGCGCACCGCGACCAGCGCCCGCGACGCCGAGGACGCCGCCAGCGCGGGATGCTCGGCGTCGCCCGACCGCAGCGACACCATGTAGTCGGCTATGTCCGATTCGGCCACGCGCGCAAGCGTTTCCACTCCGCGCTCGGACAGGAAGTGCCGGTATCGCCCCAGATCGCGGCGGTAGGCGCTGAGCGTATTGCGCGCGGCGCCGCGCTCGACCGCCAAATGGTCGAGGTACGCGTCGATCTGCCGCTTCAGCACGGGTCACATCATTGCAGCAGCCACCGACGAACTTCCCCAGCCAAACCCCAGCAAACAGAACAAGTTTCCCAATCGGGATCTACTCCGCGTGCCCCCGCGCCTTGCGGTCCAGGAACGCGGTCGGCATGCCGGGCCACGGCGCGTCCGCGGGCCGGAGCACCGCCCCGGAGGCGCGAGCCGTCATCAGCGCGGTGACTCCGGCGACCGCGGTGGCATTGGTGATCTCCCCCGCCAGCGCGGCCTGCACGGCCTCCGCCAGGGGCATCCGCAGCAACTGGAGGTCGGCCTCCTCCATTTCCGGGTCGGGCCGGTCGGTTTCGTACAGCCCGGTGGCGAGATACACCCGCAGCGCCTCATCGGTGAACCCCGGCGACAGCGCCACATCCACCAGCACCGCCCATTCCCGCGCCGCCAGCCCCGTCTCCTCGGCCAGCTCCCGCTTGGCCGTCTCCAGCGGATCCTCGCCCTGCTCGTCCAGTAACCCGGCGGGCAGTTCCAGCAACCGCCGCCCGATCGGATGCCGATACTGATTGACCAGCACCAGATTCTCATCCTCGTCGAGCGCCACCACCGCGACCGCCGCGTGGTGCTCGATCACCTCCCGCTCGGCCACTTTCCCGCCGGGCATGACCACCTGGTCGAGCCGCAGCGCGAGAATCGCCCCCGAATACACGGTGCGACTGGACAGAACATCGAATTCGTGTGAACCGGGAACCGGACCGGAGGACGTCATCCCAGAACCGTAGCGCGAATCCCCGCCCCGCCCGGCCACACCCGACCCGCCACCCGCGCAGCCGTGGCCGACACCACGCCTGCTCTCGATCAGAGCGGACAGAGCCCGGAACGCGACACCGCCCGGGCGTCCTGGACGCTCGGGCGGTGTCGGGTGGCAAGCCGGCGGAGGGCTACTTGGAGACCTTCTCGCCTTCGGGTGCCGTGACCTCGGCCGGGATCTCGACCGGGAGCCGTTCGGCGGCCTTGTAATCCAGCGCCGCCGAGATGAGCGCCGCGAACAGCGGGTGCGGGCGGGTCGGGCGGGACTTGAGTTCCGGGTGCGCCTGGGTGGCGACCAGGAACGGGTGCTGGTTCTGCGGGTATTCCACGAACTCGACCAGGTGGCCGTTCGGGGAGGTGCCGCTGAACCTCAGGCCGCTCTTGGCGATCTTGTCGCGGTAGGTGTTGTTGACCTCGTAGCGGTGGCGGTGCCGCTCGGAGACCTCGGTCTCGCCGTAAGCCTGCGCGACCAGCGAATCCTTCTGCAGCACAGCCGGATACGCGCCCAGGCGCATGGTGCCGCCCAGGTCGGCCTCACCGGCCACGATCTGTTCCTGATCGGCCATGGTGGAGATGACGGGGAACTTGGTGTCGGGCTCGAACTCCGCCGAGTTGGCGTCCTTCATGCCCACCGAGCGCGCCGCCTCGATGACCACGCACTGCAGGCCCAGGCACAGGCCCAGCAGCGGAATCTTGTGCTCGCGGGCGAAGCGGATGGCGCCCACCTTGCCCTCGATGCCGCGGATGCCGAAGCCGCCGGGGATCAGGATGGCGTCGACATCGGCCAGGTGCGAGCGGGCGCCGGCCTCGGTCTCGCACTCGTCGGACTGCACCCAGCGGATGTTCACCTTGGCCCGCGAGGCGAAACCGCCCGCGCGCAGCGCCTCGGTGACCGACAGGTAGGCGTCCGGCAGGTCCACGTACTTGCCGACCAGTGCGACGGTGACCTCTTCGCGCGGGTTGTGCACGCGGTCCAGCAGATCGCCCCAGACCGTCCAGTCCACGTCGCGGAAGGGCAGCCCGAGCTTGCGGACCACGTACGCGTCCAAGCCCTCCCGGTGCAGCACCTTCGGAATGTCGTAGATCGACGGCGCGTCCGGCGTCGAGATGCAGGCGTCCACATCCACGTCGCACATGAGCGCGATCTTGTTCTTCAGCGGCTGCGGCACATCGCGGTCGCAGCGCAGGATCAGCGCGTCGGGCTGGATACCGATATTGCGCAGCGCCGCCACCGAGTGCTGGGTCGGCTTGGTCTTGAGCTCGCCCGACGGGCCCAGGTAGGGCACCAGCGTGACGTGCAGGAAGAAGCAGTTCTCGCGACCCACCTCGTGGCGGATCTGACGCGCCGCCTCGAGGAACGGCTGCGACTCGATATCGCCGACGGTGCCACCGATCTCGGTGATCACCACATCGGGCACCTGCCCGTGCAGATCGGGACCGGTCATCGCGAGGATGCGGCTCTTGATCTCGTCGGTGATGTGCGGGATCACCTGCACGGTGTCGCCGAGGTACTCGCCGCGACGCTCCTTGGCGATCACCTTCGAGTACACCTGGCCGGTGGTGACATTGGCGTCCCCGGACAGATCGCGGTCCAGGAACCGTTCGTAGTGACCGACGTCGAGGTCCGTCTCCGCGCCGTCCTCGGTCACGAACACCTCACCGTGCTGGAAGGGGTTCATGGTGCCGGGATCGACATTCAGGTACGGATCCAGCTTCTGCATCGTGACGCGCAGACCGCGCGACGTCAGCAGCTGACCGAGGCTGGAGGCGGTCAAACCCTTACCGAGTGAAGAGGCGACACCACCGCTGACGAAGATGTGTTTCGTGGCCGCGCGCGCCGGAATCCGTGAATTACCCACGGGTCTTCACGGTAACACGGATTGCGGAGGCTGATCGCATGCCACGCATGTTCGGTCGCCCGCGATCGACTCGGTTCCGCGTGTCGCGGGCAACCTTTCCGGTGCTCGGCGTCGGCTTTGTGTTCACCGCGGTCAGTGCGGCATGGCAGCGACTGTGAGCGAGGTCGCCTTCGCACCCGTGCCGTAACGACCGGTACCGCCGTTCAGCTGCTCGGTGAGCCCGAGCACGGTGGTGATCCGCCCGATCTCACGATCGGCGTTGTCGACGGTGGTGACGGCCGCCAGCCCGAGCTCGGAACGGGCCACCGCGATCGCGCCCGGCCCCTCGGCGGCCCCGTAGCGACCCGCCAGCACCACACCGGCGCTGTGGGACCGCAGCCCACCGGAGAATCGGGCGATGATGGTGCCCCGGTTGTTCTCCTCGGCCCGCGCACCGTCCCCGGTGACCACCACGGCCAGCTGGGCGGGCTGCACGTCCCCGACGGGGGTCAGGAAGCCGCCGCCGCGCAGCGTCTCCAGGACGAGGCCGCGCTCCTGCTGGGTGCCGCGCGGCTGCCCGCTCCCCGGATCGACCAGCAGCACCTGCCCGAGCAGATCGCCCGCGAGGCTGCCCTGATCGACCGCCTCGACCTTGAGCTGCGCGCCCGCGGGCACCATGTTCACCAGCGCCGTGCGCAGCCGATCGCCCTCGGAGGAGTCGGTGAAGGCACCGGAGAGTCCGACCCGCGCGGTGACCGCGGCCCCGGCGGTGGTGAGCGCCGCGCTGACCGCTTCGACGTCGCCGCTGTCGGCGTCGGGCGTGGTGAAGATCAGAACCGACCGATTGGCCAGAGCCCCGGTCAGGAGCTTGCCGGACGCGCCGGACAGGAAGGCGTCGGCCGCCTTCACCTGTTCGGTCAGCCGCCCGTTCTCGGCTCGCAGGTCGCCGACCTGCTGCCGGTCGCCGGAGAGCAACCCGTTGCCTTGCGCCCGGGTGCCCAGCACCACGCCCACCGCCAGGGCCAGGAATACCGCGGCGATCGAAATCGCGTGGTGGCGAAAAGAAATCATTCGGTCCTCTACCTTTGCCGGTCCAATAGCCGCTCCACCCAGTGCCATCCGCGATCCCAGGTGTCGGACATCCAGGTCACCGCTTCACCGCCCATGTGCGTGGCCAGCACCGCGACCACCAGGGCCACCAGCGCGGCCAGCACCACCAGCGCGATCGCCCAACCGGATCCCCGGTGCCGGTACAGCGAGGCCACGGCCTTGGCGTCCATGAGCTTGGTGCCCATCTTGAGACGGGTCAGGAAGGTCGCCGGATTGGAGTCGCGACGACCGCGGTCGAAGAAGTCGTCCAGCGAGGCCGCCGCGCCGACGGTCACGATCAGCGACGCGCCGTGGTGGTCGGCCAGCAGCAGCGCCAGATCCGAGGGCGCGCCCGAGGACGGGAAGGTGGTCGCGCCGATACCCAGATCCTGGATGCGCTCGAGCCCCTTGGCGTGGCCGTCGGTGTCGGCGGGCAGGATCACCTCCGCGCCGCACTTGAGCGTGGTGGCGGTGATCTCCTCCGGGTCGCCGACGATCAGGTCGGGGCGATACCCGTGGCGGGTCAGGGTGTCCGCACCGCGGCCCACACCGATCAGGATCGGGGCGTACTCCTTGATGAACGGCTTGATGCGCTTGAGGTCCTCGATGTGCTCGGGACCGTCGGCCACCACCACGACATGCCGCTTCTTCATCTCGACCTCGACATCGGGCACGCCGATGCCGTCGATGAGCAAGGAGGACTCGGTGCGAATGAACTCTATGGTGTTGCCGGAGAACGCTTCCAGGTGGTCGGCGAGCCCGTTGCGGGCCTCGATCATGCGCTCGGCGATAGTCGCCTCGGTGAGTTCGATGCCCTCCACGAGGGCCTCGGGCTCCTTCTTGGCGAGCTTGTCGGCGTAGACCACCGCGCCCTCGACGCGCACCTTGGTGCCGTCCTTGATCTTCTTGAACACGTCCGAGCTGACCGCGTCCAGCAACTGAATGCCGTTGGCCACCAGCACTTCCGGTCCCAGGTTCGGGTATCTCCCGGAGATCGAGGGCGAGGCGTTGACCACCACTGCGACCTGGGCCTCGACCAGGCGGTCGGCGGTGAGCCGGTCGAGGTCGCACTCGTCGAGGACGACCACATCCCCCGGACCCACGCGCTGCAGCAAACGCCTGGTATTGCGGTCCACCCGGGCCATCCCGGTCAGACCCGGCAGCGTTTCGGTATTGCGCGACAGCAGGCCCATCATCTTCATAGCGACCGATGATCACCCCAATCTCTCAACCACTGGTGGAGGCGCGCCGGTCAGCATCGTCATTTGATCGCCCGAATGTTGCTCGAGTCCCGGCGTCCGCAGGTTGTCCGGTTCGCGGCTATCTTCTTACCGGCCGGTAAGGATATGCTCCGAGCACCGGCACGAAAGGAGACAATGCCGTCATGGCCAGCACCACGGTCGACACCGTCATTCCCGCCCCCCGCGACGTCGTGTACAAACTCTTCTCCGAGCGCGACAGCCTCAATCCCTTTCTGCCCATCAAGATCTCGCTGAAGAAGCCGGGCATCGGCAGCCCGTCCGGCGTCGGCGCCCAGTACCAGCTCGGCATCGCCGGCATCGGCCCGACCGAGGAGACCACCGAGCTCGTCCCCGGTGAGCGCATGGTCTACCGCGTCATCGCGGGCGCCCCGGTCAAGCGGCACGTCGGCACCATCGCCTTCTCCGACGCGCCCGGCGGCACCCGGGTCGTCTACACCATGGAATCCGAGCCCAGCCTCCCGCTGCCGGCCCAGATCCTCGAGCCCGGCCTGCGCGCCCTCACCAACGCCCTCATCGGCGGCGTGCGCAAGGCCGTGAAGTAGGACCAGCGCGACCAACGCACGAAAAACCGGCCGGACCCTTCTCGGGTCTCGGCCGGTTTTCTGTTCGGGAACGCGTTATTCGCCCGAGGCTGCCGCGCCGACCTTCTCGGAGTGCGCGGTGGTGAGCAGCTCCCACGCGTGCGCGCGACCGGTCTCGGTGTCACCCATGCCCGCCAGCATGCGAGCCAGCTCCACGACGCGTTCGTCCTGGGTCAGCGCCTTCACGCCCGACTTCACGGCCTGGCCGTCATCGAGCTTGTCGACCACCAGGTGGGTGTCGGCGAAGGCGGCCACCTGCGGCAGGTGGGTCACCACGATGACCTGATGGGTGCGCGCCAGACGCGCCAGGCGACGCCCGATCTCGACCGCCGCGCGACCACCCACACCGGCGTCGACCTCGTCGAACACCATGGTGGTGCCGTGCTCGGAACTGGCCAGCACCACTTCCAGCGCCAGCATGATCCGCGAGAGCTCGCCGCCGGAAGCGCTGCGGCTCAACGGCAACGGATGCGCGCCGGAGTGCGCGGCCAGCCGGAACTCCACCTCGTCGACACCGGTCGATCCGGCGTGCAGTTCCTGACCGTCGATGACCAGCGGCGCCGAATCCTGCACGCCCGCCAGGATGGGACCGACGCCGACCTCGAGCCGTGCGCGGCCCATGGCCAGGCCGCCCAGTTCGGTGCTCACCGCACTGGCCAGCTTGCCGGCGGCCTTCCCGCGCGCGGCGGTCAGCTTGCGGGCGGTCTCGCGCACCTTCTCGGCGGCGGTCTCGACATCGGCGGCCAGTGCGGCCAGGGCTTCCTCGGACACGTCCAGCGAGGACAGCCGGGTGCGCGCCTCGTCGGCCCACTTGATGACGCCGTCGATATCGGGCGCGTACTTGCGGGTGAGCGTCTTCAGCTCGGCCTGCCGGGTCAGCATGGACTCCAGCGCGCCCGGATCCGACGGCAGATCCGACAGATAGGAGCTGAGCTCGGTGGTCAGGTCCACCACCACCGAAATCGCCTCGCCCAGACGGGGAGCCAGCGCCGTCAGCTTCGGGTCGTCGGAGGATTCGATGCGCGCACGGGCGGTGCCGAGCAGATCCAGCGCGCCCGCCGCCTCGCCCGGAGAATCCGCCGGACCCGCCAGCGCGTCGTGAGCGATGGAACCGGCCTCGCGCAGCGAGTCCAGATCCGAGAGCCGCCGCACCTCGCCGACGAGATGCTCGTCCTCACCGGGTTCGGGTGCGATGGCGTCGATCTCGGCCAGTGACTGGGTCAGATGATCGGCTTCCAGCGCCAGCTCCCGGCTGCGCGCCGTGCGCTCGAGCAGCTGATTGCGCTTGTCCAGCCAGGCCTTTCGCGCCTTCTGGTACTTGGCCAGCAGCGGGGCCACCGCATCGGAGGCGAACTGGTCCAGCGCGTGCAACTGCTGGTCCGGGCGCTGCAAGCGCAGCTGGTCGTTCTGACCGTGCACGGTCAGCAGCGGACCGGTGAAATCCGAGAGCACCGAGGCGGGTACGGACCGGCCGCCCAGGTGGGCACGGGAACGGCCATCGCTGCCGACGGTGCGAACGGCGATGATGCTGCCGTCGTCATCGCGTTCGGCCCCGGTGGATTCCAGCACCTCCTCCACCTCGCCGATGGCGCCGTCGTGCACCTCGTCGACGGTGAAACGCCCCTCCACCACGGCTCGCGACGCGCCCAGGCGTACCCGGCCCGCGTCGGCGCGGGCGCCGCTGAGCAAATGCAGGCTCGTCACCACCATCGTCTTGCCCGCACCGGTCTCACCCGTCAAAACGGTCAGACCTTCGTGGAATTGTGCGGTGGCGGTGGAAATTACGCCCAGCCCGTCAATCCTGATCTCTGTCAGCACTTGTGCTCTCCGTCCGCTGTCGGCCTCTCCAGCCTGTCACCGGCAACTGGAATTTGCGCACCATCCGATCGGCGAACGGCGCGGAATCGAGCCGAACCCACCGCACCGGTTCGGTCCCGCGGACCGTCTCGACCCGGCCGCCCCGCGGCAGTGCGAGGGTGCGTCGGCCGTCGAGAAAAACAATCGCGTCGTGTCCGGTCGCCACCGTTTCCACCGCGATCAGCGAATCCGGGCTGGTCACCAGGGGTCGCGCGAACAGGGCGTGGGCATTGGACGGAATCACCAGCAGCGCTTCGAGTTCCGGCCACACCACCGGACCGCCGGCCGAGAAGGCGTAGGCGGTGGACCCGGTCGGGGTGGCGATGAGCACACCGTCGCAGCCGAACGCCGACACCGGGCGGCCGTCGACCTCGAGGACCACTTCGAGCACGCCCATGCGGGCCGCGTTCTCGATGCTGGCCTCATTCAGCGCCCAGCCGCGTTCCACCACCGTATCGTCGACCCGCACGGAGACGTCGATGGTCATCCGTTCCTCGACGGTGTAGTCGCGCCGCACCACCTGCGAGAGCGCCTCGTCGAGGTGTTCGGCCTCGGCTTCGGTGAGAAAACCGATGCGGCCCAGGTTGATTCCGAGCACCGGTACCGATGCGGCGCGCGCGAGTTCGGCCGCGCGCAGGAAGGTGCCGTCGCCGCCTAGCGCGAGCACCATCTCGGTGCCGACCGCGGCGACCAGGTCGTGCGTCATCACCCGCATCGGGTAGCCGTTGGAGGTGCCGTCGTCGTCGAGGTCGAAGCGGGTGCTGTAGGCCTCGTCCTCGAGCACCCGCAGCCCGATCCCGGCCCCGCACAGGATCTTCGCGACCCGGTGCGCGGTATCGGTGATCTCCGGGCGTCCCGGATGCGCGACCAGCAGCACTTCCCTGGCCGGGCTCGCCGCGTTCACTGTGGACCCTCCTGCACCGCACGCTCGATCAGCGCCGCCACACGCGCCGCCTCGTCAGCATCGTAGGCGGCCGCACCGACGTCCGCGGCGTCGCCGGTCGCCACCGGTTCGGCCGCATCCGGCTCGACCGGCGCGGACTCCTTGCGCAGCCACAGGAAATACTCGACGTTCCCGGACGGACCGGGCAGCGGGCTGGCCGTCACGCCGCGCGTGCGCAGCCCGAGGGCCGCTGCCGCGGCGGCGACTTCGCGCACCACCTCGGCGCGCAACGCCGGATCCCGCACCACGCCACCGGAACCCACCCGTTCCTTACCCACCTCGAACTGCGGCTTCACCATCGGCAGCAGATCCGCGCCCGGCGCGCAGCAGGCGGCCAGCGCGGGCAGCACCAGCCCCAGCGAGATGAACGACAGGTCCGCGACCACCAGATCGACGGTGCCGCCGATGAGTTCGGGCGTCAGCGCCCGCACATTGGTGCGATCGTGCACCCGGACGCGGTCGTCGTTCTGCAACCGCCAGATCAGCTGGCCGTAGCCGACATCGGCGGCCACCACCTCTTTCGCGCCCTTCGACAGCAGCACGTCGGTGAAACCACCCGTGGACGCGCCCGCGTCCAGACAGCGCTTGCCGTCCACCGATACGCCCTGCGGCTCGAACGCCTCGAGCGCGCCCAGCAACTTGTGCGCACCCCGCGAGGCCCACTGCACCTCGTCGGGCTGCTCCCGCACCAGCAGCGGGGTGCTCGTTTCGACTCCGGTCGCCGGTTTGGTGGCGACCGACCCATTGATCAGGACGCGGCCCGCGTTGATCAGCTCGACCGCGTGTTCCCGCGACCGCGCCAATCCGCGGCGAACCAGTTCCGCGTCCACCCGCGCGCGCCTGGCCACCTCAGATCTTGTCCACCGTGGCCAGCGCCTGCACCAGCACCTCGTGCGCCTGTTCCAGAATCTTGGCCCGGCGCACGATGTCGGTGCCCTCCGAGTGCACGCTCGGCGCGCCTGGAAAGCCCGGATTCGGCGCGCCCGCCGACAATTCGGCCAGCAGCGCGTCCACCTCGGTCCGGACCCGATCCGGGTCGGCGAACTCCTGATTCGCGCCCGCCAGATGCTGTCCCGGCAGCGGCGCGCCCGGGCGGGGACCCGGCATGCCGGGGTGCGCTCCGGGCGTGCCGGGGTGTTGTCCCGGCGCGGGAATCGGCGGTCGAGGCGTGGGCATAGTCATCGTGGCGATAACGCTACCCGAACCCGCATTCGAACACACGTACCCCGCCGCATCCCGATCCGCCCGCCGACCGGGGTGGCCGCGCCGACCACCGTCGGGGACGGCTGACAGGATCAGGCGAATGGACAGCGACTTCGAGGAACTGATCGCCGAGGCCGACACGGCCCCGGTGGACGGATGGGATTTCTCCTGGCTCGACGGGCGCGCCACCGAACAGCGGCCCTCCTGGGGATACCAGCGGCAGCTGGCGGTCGCGCGGGCCGCCCTCGGTATCCAGACGGGCGGCGGCGAGCTGCTCGCCGAGGCCGCCGTCTTACCGCCGACCATGGTCGCCACCGAATCGTGGCCGCCCAATCTGGCCAACGCGACCAAGCTGCCCCATCCGCGCGGCGCGGTGGTGGTCGCCGACCGGGACGAGCCGCCCCTGCTGGTCGCGGACGGGGCTTCGATGCGTATTCGGCATGCACCTTGTTCGAGGAGCGAAACCCGTTGTGAGGCTTTATATTTCGCGGCGTGCTAGACAGACCGGATGGTGATCGCGCGGCCGGGCGCCTTGGCCAGGCAGTCGGCGATCGCCTCGGCGATATCGCCCTCCCCCGGCACCACCGGGTCGAGGTCGGCCACCGGATGGTTCAGGGCGTGCAGGGATTCGGCGATATAGGTCGGCATGCGATCGGCGGGCTGGGTGCGCAGATCCTCGAGCGTGCTCACGCCCGTGAGGACCATGAACGACTCCAGCCCGGTGGTGTGCGCGCCGTCGATGTCGGTATCGAGGCGATCGCCGACCACCAGCGCGGCACGGGTGCCCGCGCGTTCCAGCGCGTCCTCCATCAAAGGCGCGTACGGCTTGCCCGCCACGATCGGCTCCAGCCCCGACGCGTGCCGCAATGCCGCCACCATGGACCCGTTGCCCGGCGCCAAACCGCGTTCGGTGGGCAGTGTGGCATCGGTGTTGGCGGCCACCCACAGTGCGCCCTGACGCAGCGCATAGGCGGCCTCGGCCAGATCCGGCCAGCCGGTCTGCGGCGAATGGCCCTGCACCACCGCACTGGGCAATGCGCCGTCGAAGCGACGGATCGCCTGCAGGCCCACGTTCTCCACCTCCGATATGAGGTCATCGGTGCCGACCACGAGCACGGTGGACCCCGGCGGGATCCGCTGCGCCAGCAGCCGCACGGCCGCCTGCGCGCTGGTCACCACCGCGTCCTCATGGGCATCGAAACCGAGGTCGCGCAGATGGAGCGCCACCGCGTCCGCCGAGCGGCTCGCATTGTTGGTGACATACATCAGCCGCTGCGCGGACGCGCCCGCCGACAGCGCTTCCGGCGCACCGGGAATCCGCTCGTGGCCGCGGAACAGCGTTCCGTCCAGATCCAGTAGCAAGGCCTCGAACCGGTCCCGCAATCGCATTACGCCGTCCCTCTCACTGTGCACAGAAACAGAAACGACCGTGCGGCTGCGCTGTGGCGCTGCCGCACGGTCGAGTTCATTGCCGGTCCTAGTTCTCGGAGCCCTCGGCGGGCTTCGCCGACTTCTCCGGTCCATCGTCTTCGGAATCCCGCTCCGCCGCAGCCGAATCCGATTCGTCCTCGGCGTCCTCGTCCTCGTCTTCGCCGTCTTCGGCGTCCTCGTCGAAGGCCGCGGTCCAGTCCGCGCCGTCGGCGTCACCGTCGCCGGAGAGTTCGGCGGCGCGTTCCTCGGCGTCGGTCTCGCCGTCGTGGTCCGCGGAGGCCGCGTTCATGAACCAGGTCAGCGCCTCGTCCTCGCGACCGGCGGCCAGCAGCGCCTCGGCGTAGGCGTAGAACAGCCGCGCCGCGGCCGAACCCGAGCGCGCGGGATCCAGCTCCGCGGTCTGCAGCGTCACCACGGCCTGGTCGAACTGACCCAGGTCCATGCGCGCGCCCGCCACCACGATGCGCAGCTCGGTCGCCTCGTCGCCCTGCAGGGCGCGGGCCTCGTCACTGCGGCCCAGCTCAATGGCACGCTCCGGACGGCCCAGGCCGCGTTCGCAATCCGCCATGACAGCCAGCAGGCCCGAACCACCCGACATGCGACGCGCGGTCCGCAGCTCCGAGAGCGCCTCGGCCCACTCACCCGCGTGATAGGCCGCCACACCGGCGGTCTCGCGCACCACGGCGATCCGGCCGGCCCGCTGCCGCGCCGCCCGCGCGTGCTCGAGCGCCAGCTCCGGATCCTCGTCCAGCAGCTGCGCCACCATCACCAGGTGCCGGGCCACCGTCTCGGCATTGCTCTTGTCCAGGCTCAGCAGATCGCGCCGCACCGCGGGCTCGAGATCGGAGGGCTGCACGTCGTCCGCCAGACCCGGCTCGTCGGGACGACCCGACCGCCGCTCGCCCGGTCGGCCGCCACCCGCCCGCGCACCTTCGCCGCCCCGGCGACGGTCCTCACCGCGATCGAGCGACCGCTCGCCCGAACCGTTCCCGGCCCGCTCGAAATCCTTGTCCTCGCGGGCGGTCTCACCGCCGGTCGCGTCGACATCGCCGCGCGCGAAGCTCTTCTTCTCCTCGCGCGGACCACGATCGCGATCGAATCCCCGTCCGCCACCACGGTTCTCGCCGCCGCGGTTGAACCCGCCCTCACGACGATCCCCGCGGTCACCACGGTCGAATCCGCCTTCACGACGCTCGCCACGGTTGAAGCCGCCTTCACGACGGTCACCACCGCCACGGCTGAAACCGCCCTCACGACGGTCACTGCCACCACGATTGAAGCCACCCTCACGACGATCGCCACCGCGATCGAAACCGCCCTCGCGACGATCGCCACCGCCGCGGTTGAAGCCACCTTCGCGGCGCTCCCCGCCACGGTTGAAACCGCCTTCACGACGATCGCTGCCGCCACCACGGTTGAAGCCGCCTTCGCGACGGTCACCGCCACCGCCGCGGTTGAATCCGCCTTCGCGGCGCTCCCCACCACGATCGAAACCGCCTTCACGACGGTCACCACCGCGATCGAAACCACCCTCGCGACGATCGCTGCCGCCACCACGGTTGAAGCCGCCCTCGCGACGTTCGCCACGGTCGTAACCGCCTTCACGACGATCCCCGCCGCGGTTGAACCCACCCTCGCGGCGCTCCCCACCACGGTTGAAGCCACCTTCGCGACGGTCACCACCGCCACGGCTGAATCCGCCTTCGCGGCGCTCCCCACCACGATCGAAACCGCCTTCGCGACGGTCACCACCGCCACGGCTGAATCCGCCTTCGCGGCGCTCGCCACCACGGTTGAAACCGCCCTCACGGCGGTCACCGCGGTCCCGGTTGAAACCACCGTCGCGGTCGCCGCGGGTGTAACCGCCCCGGCTTCCGCCGTCACGATCGGAACTGGTCCGGCTCTCGCCCCGATAGCCGCCGCGATCGCGGTCGCCCTCGGAGCGGTTGAAGCCGCCGCGTTCATTGTCCTTGCCGCGGTTGAAGCCGCCGCCACCGCCGCGGTTGAAGCCGCCCTCGCGGCTGCCGCCGCCCTCGCGACGCGGACCACCGCCGTACGACGGCCGGCCCTGGTCGCGGCGTCCGCCATCCTCGCGTCGACCGTAGCCGCCCTGTCCGGATCCACCGTCATTGCGGCGGAAAGGTTTGCGGCCGTCGTTCTGCTCCGCCACGGTGATCCCTCTCTGTACTTTGTAGCCTGCGGTACCCGGCCACGGCGCTGGAGAGCGCGTGAGGAGGGCGGGTGGGCGATCCACCTACCCCAAATTCAATCACGTGCCCTCGAGCTGCTGCGCAGCACAGGGTGGTAAACGCCGAAAGGGGACCCAAGATTGGGTCCCCTTTCGCGAAGGATGTTCCGGCGGTGTCCTACTCTCCCACACCCTGTCGAGTGCAGTACCATCGGCGCAGGTGGCCTTAGCTTCCGGGTTCGGAATGGGACCGGGCGTTTCCCCACCGCTATAGCCGCCGTAACTCTATGAAACTGTCACACAGAGAGCCAGTCCCTGCACCCGCGAACGGGATTCGGTTCTGTCTTCTCAGTGATCTGTGTGTTGTTTCAGATACTGCACAGTGGACGCGTAGCTTCTTTGTTGGTAAGTCCTCGGCCTATTAGTACCAGTCACCT